>NZ_JBEXLR010000068.1:0-33277 GCF_040610095.1 Micromonospora sp. NPDC004540 | reverse complement strand
TCATTGGCAGCAGCCGCAGCATCGCCAGCGCGTTGGTTACGCCCAGGCAGGCCAATCGAAGCGGCACGGCCACGGCCACGGCCACCTCGTCGGCGTACCGGCGCAGGTCGGTCCGGCGGGCGGCCTCCTCGGCGGCCGGGTCGGGGGCCGGATCGGACCCGCCGTCGCGCTCCGGGCGGGCGACCAGCGCGGCGAGCACGCCGAGGGCGAGCACGAGCAGGGCCGACCAGATCGCGGCGGCCTCGGGGACCTCGGTCAGGAAGTGGTAGAGAACGGTCTGCGGCATGGTCGGCACCTCACGGGAGAGAACGTGGCGGAGAGGTGTCCGCACGAGCCGTGGGAGCGGCGGGGCCACACCGGGGGAATGGTGCTGCGGCCGGTCGCCGACAGGCGGGTGCGGGGGTGAGGTTCGGTGCGTGCGGTGGACGCGGGCCGACGGCCCACGGGCGGGGTCAGCGCTCGGGCGGGGCCCGGGAGCCGACGGTCGCCGGGACCAGCCCGGCCAGGACGAGGGACCGGTCCGCCGGGCGGCTCACGGCCGGGGGCGCCACCTCGGGCCGGGGCCCAGCAGCCGGCACGGCCTGCCCGTCGACGGCCGCCCCGGAACTGAAGTCCTGCCCGACGACGGTGTGGCCAGCTCGGTCCCGGAGGTCCTGCCCGGCCTCGACCGCGCTGGTACGGAGGGTCAGGCCCTCGACGGAGGCCACCACGAAAGGTGCCGCCGGTGCGGTCGCGGCCCCGTCGACCGGCAGCGTCGCCGCGCCGAACGAGCAGGCGACGAGCACGGCCAGGCTGGCCAGCGTGCGGGCGGTCCAGCGCGCCACCCACCACACGGGACAGGTGAGCGCGATCGGCAGCACGGGTACAAACTATCGCCGATTCCGGCAGATTCGCACGGCCGCCGGGCGTGTCGCGCCGCCCAGATGAAGACATCGTCCTTGATGGACGGTGGCGCACGCGAGCCGCGGGAGGAGGCGCCCGGCTCAGCCCGGGTCGCGCCGCCCGGCGTACTCGACGGGTCTGGTCAGGGTGGCGGGGGCCGCGCGGGGGGCGGGCACGGAGGGCGCCGGCCCGGCGGTGGCCGCGGCCCGGCGGGCCCGGCGCGGCGGGCCGAGGCGGCGCATCAGCGGCATCTCGACCCAGCGGTGCAGGGCCGCGGCGAGCAGCAGGTTGAGCAGCAGGAAGGCGAGCACCACGAGGGGGCCCCACCACCCGCGGAGCCCGGTGCCCCAGTCGCCGGTGAGCCGCAGCACGGTCTTCATCACCAGCACGTGGACCAGGTAGAAGGCGAACGAGACCTCACCGAGCCAGACCATCGGGCGGGACCGCCACGGCGTGCGCCGGCCCCGCACGTCGGCGTCCGCCGCAGCGGTGATGACCAGCAGGTAGGCCACCGCCAGCAGGGCCGCCCAGAACTCGGCGCGGATCCAGAGCGCCGCGACCGCCCAGGTGGCGACGAAGAGCAGGCTGGCCACCGTGAGGTTCGGCCCCCGCCAGCGGCCCCGGCGCAGCAGTTCGGCGGCCGCCACGCCCAGCCAGAACTCGAAGGAGCGGGTGACCGGGAAGACCTGGGTGAACCACCAGCGGCTCTCCTCGGGCACCAGGAACTGGGCGGGCCAGAGGGCCAGGATGAGCAGCGGCACGGCGACCACCACCGCCCACAGCGCGCCGGTGCGGGCCCGGCGCAGCCACGGCAGCACCAGCGGCAGGCAGAGGTAGAAGGCCAGCTCGCAGGAGAGCGACCAGCTCACGTTGTTGACGCTGTAGAAGTAGCCGTCGAGGGGGATCCAGGCCTGCACCAGGAAGAGATTGCCGACCGCGGCCCACGGGGCGACCGGG
The DNA here is from genome assembly GCF_040610095.1 of Micromonospora sp. NPDC004540. Lineage (NCBI taxonomy): Bacteria > Bacillati > Actinomycetota > Actinomycetes > Micromonosporales > Micromonosporaceae > Micromonospora > Micromonospora sp. NPDC004540. Next base: position 31,438 of record NZ_JBEXLR010000068.1, on the reverse strand, counting down.
TCGGCGAACCAGAACGCGACAGCCAGCGCCACCGCGAAGGTCACCAGGTGGTTCGGGTAGATCTTGGCGAGCCGGCGGCGCAGGAAGGTGTGCCGCGGCTCGCCGTCCCGGTACGACCAGACCAGCACGAACCCGCTGAGGATGAAGAAGAACTCCACCCCGGAGAGGCCGAGGGCGAACGCCTTGTCCAGCACCGCCGTGACGTCGGGCTCGGCGACGATCCGCATGGTGCCGACGTGGAAGGCGAAGACCAGCAGGGCGGCGATCCAGCGCAGCCCGGTCAGCGACGGCAGCCGGGGGGCACGGGTGGCCGGGGCGCTTGTCACCCGGGGCACCCTACCCGGTGGTATCCGGGGTCGCCGATCGGTGCGGTCAGCCGCCCGATGTGCGGGCTGCCGCCGGCCGGGTCAATAACATAGACTCGCCGTTCCTGCACGCGGGAGCGCGGACGGCCGCCGCGATTCCCGCCGGGCACGCCGTGCCCGGGACGGAAGGTGAGCAACCCGGATGCACCAGCGGATCCTGCTGCGGGCCCGTAAGGGCCCGTTCGACGTCTTCACGCCCGAGGAGACCTTCGCGGGGAACTGGATCGGCGACAACAACGGCAACCTGGTCTTCAGCCATGCCGCGCACAAGCTGCTGGCGACCTCGACCGCGGAGATCACGTCGTCCCGGTTCCGGGCCGACCCGCGCGACGCCGACGAGATCAACGAGAAGTACGACGTCTTCGTGATCCCGCTGGCCAACGCGTTCCGCCGCAGCTTCGCGCACCGGCTGGCCCCGATGACCCGGCTGATCGAGCGGCTGAAGATCCCCGTGGTGGTCCTCGGCGTCGGCGTGCAGACCGACGTGGACGGCAACCGGGAGTACCTGCGGCCGATCGACGAGGCGGTCACCGCCTTCTGCCGGGCGGTGCTCGACCGCTCGCACAGCATCGGCGTACGCGGCGAGGTCACCGAGAGCTACCTGCGCACCCTCGGCTTCTCCGCGGTCGAGCAGATCGGCTGCCCGTCGATGTTCCTGCACGGCGACAGCTTCCGGATCGAGAAGAGCAAGCCGGCGCTGACCCCCGATGACCGGGTGGCGCTGACCATCTCGCCGTACGTCTCCTCGATGGCCGGCATCGTGCGGCACCACCACGAGCGCTACCCGAACCTGCGCTACCTGCCGCAGGACCTGCGGACCCTGGGCACCCTGCTCTACGGCGACGCCCCCGAACTGCGGGGCCGCAGCAGCGACATCCCGGTGCACACCTCGCACCCGTTCTTCGTCGAGGACAAGGTGCGGATGTTCGTCGACCCGTGGACCTGGATGGAATACCTGTCCGGGTTCGACTTCGCCTTCGGCACCCGGATCCACGGCACCATCACGGCGCTGATCTCCGGCACCCCCGGCTACCTCTTCGCGCACGACTCACGCACCCTGGAGCTCGCCCGCTACTTCGGCATCCCGCACCGGATCATGCGGGACGTGCCGGCCGACATCGACGCCGCCCAGCTCTACGAGGAAGCCGACTACACGGCGCTCAACGAGGGCCACAAGGCGCGCTTCGCGACGCTCACCGCGTTCCTCGCCAAGCACGACCTCGGTCACTCGTTCGCCGACGGAGACAGCGCCACCCGCTTCGACCAGCAGGTCCGGGAGACGACCTACCCGCCGATGGTCCGCCCGGTCGAGGCCACCGCGCCGGCCGAGCTGCTGGCCCGCATCCAGCGGCTGCGCGACGAGAACGCGGCGCTGCGGGAGACCGCCGACTCGCTGCGCGCCCAGCAGCTGCGCGAACGGGTCAAGCAGGCGGTCCGGGGCCCGGTCCGCCGGCTGCTGCGGCGCTGATCCTCGTACGCCTGTTCGATGGCCGGGGTAGGATCGGCGGCGTGTCCGACGTCGCGTACCAGCCCTCGATGCTCGACTTCGCCGAGCAGGGTCCGGCCCTGGGCCCGCTCGCCGGCCGGCTGCGCCGGCACGAGCTGAGCCGGGGGGCCTGGGTCGACCACCTGCCCGGCTGGGTGGCGGGTTCCGACGCGGTGCTCGACACGCTGCTGCACGAGGTGCCGTGGCGGGCCGAGCGCCGCACCATGTACGACGCCGAGGTCGACGTCCCCCGCCTGCTCTGCTGGTACGGCGCCGGCCGGCCACTGCCCCACCCGGTGCTCACCGCCGCGCGCGACACGCTCACCCGGCACTACGCGGCCGAGTTGGGCGAGCCCTTCGTCACCGCCGGCATGTGCCTCTACCGGGACGGCCGGGACAGCGTGGCCTGGCACGGCGACACCCTGGGCCGCTCGGCGCACACCGACACCATGGTGGCCATCGTCTCGTTCGGCTCGCCCCGGCCGCTGCTGCTGCGGCCCCGAGGCGGCGGCGGGAGCAGCCTGCGCTTCCCGCTCGGCCACGGCGACCTGGTGGTGATGGGCGGCTCCTGCCAGCGCACCTGGGAGCACGCGATCCCGAAGACCGCCCGGCCGGTCGGCCCCCGGGTCAGCGTCCAGTTCCGTCCCACCGGGGTGGCCTGACGCCGGGCCGGCCCCGAGCCCGGGCGGCCGCCGTGCTAGAAACAACTCTCAGGGTCGATCACGCCCCCGTCACCTTGACGACGCGAAGGGCGGCCCATGACCCAGTCCCCCACCTCCCGCTGGTCCCCCTGGACCCTGCACGGTGACGGACGCTCCGTCACCCCCGGCGACGTGGTCCACCCCGACGAACGGCTGTCCTGGCCGCGCACGGTCGGGGTCGGCGTGCAGCACGTGGTCGCCATGTTCGGCGCCACCTTCACGGTGCCGCTGATCACCGGCTTCCCGCCGGCCACCACGCTCTTCTTCTCCGGGCTGGGCACGCTGCTGTTCCTGCTGATCACCGGCAACCGGCTGCCCTCGTACCTGGGGTCGTCGTTCGCCTTCATCGCCCCGGTGCTGGCCGCGAAGACCGACGGCGGCATCGGCGCGGCGCTCGGCGGCATCGTGGTGGCCGGCGCGGCGCTGGCGCTGGTCGGCGTGGTGGTGCAACTGGCCGGGGCGCGCTGGATCGACGCCCTGATGCCGCCGGTGGTGACCGGCGCGATCGTGGCCCTGATCGGGCTCAACCTGGCCCCGGTGGCCTGGGACGGCGGCGGCAGCGGCACCGGGGTGAAGGCGCAGCCCCTGATCGCGGTGATCACCCTGGTCGCGATCCTGGTCACCACGGTGCTCTTCCGCGGCTTCCTGGCCCGGCTGTCGATCCTGCTCGGCGTGGTGGTCGGCTGGGTGCTGGCCGCGCTGCTCGGCCGCCTCGACGCGACGGCGGTCAGCACGCTGAAGGAGGCCGCCTGGGTGGGGCTGCCGCAGTTCCACGCGCCGACCTTCGGCCTGCGGGCCGTGGTGCTGGTCATCCCGGTGATCCTGGTGCTGATCGCGGAGAACGCCGGGCACGTCAAGGCGGTCGCCGCCATGACGGGGCGGAACCTCGACCGGGACATGGGCCGGGCGTTCCTCGGTGACGGTGTGGCCACCGTGCTGGCCGGCTCCGGCGGCGGCTCCGGCACCACCACGTACGCGGAGAACATCGGCGTGATGGCGGCGACCCGGGTCTACTCGACGGCCGCGTACTGGGTGGCCGGGTTCGCGGCGGTGCTGCTCGGGCTCTGCCCGAAGTTCGGCGCGCTGATCCTCACCGTGCCGGCCGGGGTGCTGGGCGGCGCCACCACCGCCCTGTACGGCCTCATCGCCGTGCTGGGCGCCCGGATCTGGATCGAGAACCGGGTGGACTTCCACGACCCGGTCAACCTGATGACCGCCGCGGTCGCGGTGATCGTCGGCGCGGCCAACTACACCCTGACCGCGGGTGACCTCTCCTTCAACGGCATCGCCCTGGGGACCGCCGCGGCCCTGGTCGTCTACCACGGAATGCGCCTCATCGCCCGCCTCCGCGGCACCACCCCCGCCTCCCGCCGCGGCCCCGAACCCGAGCTCTGACCCCCGGTTCGCGGGACGGCAGAGGCCCGGCGGTGGTTGCCGCCGGGCCTCCGCGCGTGTCGGGTCAGTCGCGGTCGATCTGGTGGCCGACGACGGTGGGGCCGAGCATCACCGCGAAGCCGGAGCCGTCGCGACGGGGATCGGCCGGGGGCAGCTCGACCGGGTCGCCGGTGGCGGTGGCGCCCACCGGGCGCGGGCCGATCCAGGCCACGGCCAGGTCCAGCTCGCCCTTGAGGAACCGCTGGGCGCGCACGCCGCCGGTCGCCCGCCCCTTCGCCGGGTACGCCTTGAACGGCGTCACCTTGACCGTGGCGCCGGTCGAGGTGACCACCATCGGCTCACCGTGGCCCGGGTCGTCGGTGCGGATCGCGCCGAAGAAGACCACGCGCGCCCCGGCCGGCAGGTTGATGCCGGCCATGCCGCCGCCCTTGACGCCCTGCGGCCGGACCACCGAGGCCGCGAAGCGCAGCAGCGACGCCTCGGAGGAGACGAACGCCAGGGTCTCCGCCCCCTCGGTGAGCCAGGTCGCCCCGACCACCTCGTCGCCGTCGCGCAGCGAGATCACCTCGAACTCGTCCGAGCGGACCGGCCACTCGGGCGCGCAGACCTTCACCACGCCCTGCCGGGTGCCGAGCGCCAGGCCGGGTGAGCCCTCGGCGGGCGGGCCGAGCGGGGCCAGCCCGACGACCGTCTCGCCGGGCTCCAGCGGCACCAGCTCGGCGGCGGACATGCCGCCGCGCAGCGACACCGTGCCGGACTGCTCGGGCAGCACCGGCAGCGGCAGTACGTCGATCTTGAAGGCCCGGCCGGCGCTGGTCACCAGGAGCACCCGGCCGCGGGCGGTGGAGTGCACCACCGCGCGTACGGCGTCGTGCTTGACCCGGCCGCTGCGGCGGCGCGCCTCGGCGGCCTCCTCCGACTCGGCCGCGGTCCGGGCGACCAGCCCGGTGGCGGAGAGGATGACCTGGCAGGGGTCGTCGGCGACCTCCAGCGGGCCGGCCGGCACGGAGGCCGCCAGGACCTCCTTGAGGTCGCCGTCGACCAGGGTGGTGCGGCGGTCGGCGGCGAACTGCTTCACCACGGCGGCCAGCTCGTCGGAGACCAGCTTCCGCAGCACCTTCGGGTCGTCGAGGATCTTCGACAGCTCGGCGATCTCGCCGCGCAGCTTCTCCTGCTCGGCCTCCAGCTCCAGCCGGTCGTATTTCGTCAGCCGGCGCAGCGGGGTGTCCAGGATGTAGGTCGCCTGGATCTCGGAGAGCTTGAACTTCTGCATGAGGCCGTCCTTGGCGGCCTGGGCGTCCTCGCTGGCCCGGATGAGCCGGACCACCTTGTCGATGTCGAGCAGGGCGATCAGCAGGCCGTCGACCAGGTGCAGCCGCTCCTCGCGCTTGCGCTTGCGGTAGGCGCTGCGCCGGGTGACCACCTCGTAGCGGTGGCCGAGGAAGACCTCCAGCAGCTCCTTGAGCCCCAGCGTCTGCGGCTGGCCGTCCACCAGGACCAGGTTGTTGACGCCGAAGGACTGCTCCAGCGGGGTGAGCCGGTAGAGGTCGGCCAGCAGCGCCTGCGGGTTGACCCCGACCTTGCACTCGATGACCAGCCGGGTGCCGTTCTCCCGGTCGGTGAGGTCCTTGACGTCGGCGATGCCGGTCAGCCGCTTGGTCTTGTTGACCTCGTTGGTGATGGCGGCGATGACCTTCTCCGCGCCCACCCCGTAGGGCAGTTCGGTGACCGTGATGGCCTGCCGGCCCCGGCTGCCCTCCAGCGGGCCGGTCTGCACCCGGGCCCGCATCCGCACCACGCCGCGCCCGGTCTCGTAGGCCCGGCGCACCTCGTCGAGGCCGAGCAGCAGCCCGCCGGTGGGCAGGTCGGGGCCGGGGACGAACTCCATGAGCTTGTCGAGGGTGGCGTCCGGGTGGTTGATCAGCCAGCGGGCCGCCTGGACCACCTCGGCCAGGTTGTGCGGGATCATGTTGGTGGCCATCCCGACCGCGATCCCGGACGCGCCGTTGACCAGCAGGTTGGGGAAGGCCGCCGGCAGCACGGTGGGCTGGGTCAGCGAGCCGTCGTAGTTGGGCTCGACGTCGACGGTGTCCTCACCCAGCTCGCCGACGAGCAGCATGGCCTCGCGGGACATCCGGGCCTCGGTGTAGCGGGCGGCGGCCGGGCCGTCGTCGGGCGAGCCGAAGTTGCCGTGCCCGTCGATCAGCGGCACGTTGAGCGAGAAGTCCTGGGCGAGCCGGACCATCGCGTCGTAGATCGCCGCGTCGCCGTGCGGGTGGTACTTACCCATCACGTCGCCGACGATCCGGGCCGACTTCACGTGGCCCCGGTCGGGGCGGTGGCCCTGCTCGTGCATCGACCAGAGGATGCGCCGGTGCACCGGCTTGAGCCCGTCCCGGGCGTCGGGCAGGGCCCGGGAGTGGATGACCGAGAACGCGTACTCCAGGTAGGAGTCCGAGACCTCGTTGACCAGCGGGTTGTCGAACACCCGGGCGCCGGCCTGGTCGAAGGCGGAGAGGTCCGCCTTGGCGCGGTCGTCCTTACGGCGTGCCATGGTTCAGCTTTCCCTTCGAAGAACCCGGTGGTCAGGCGTCGATGGCGTCGCGGTCGACCAGGTCGGCCGATTCGATGAGCCAGTTGCGGCGGGGCTCGACCTTCTCGCCCATGAGCAGTTCGAGGATCCGCTCGGCGGCCTCGACGTCGTCGAGGGTGATCCGGCGGACCGCCCGGGTGGCCGGGTTCATGGTGGTCTCCCACAGCTCGTCGGCGTCCATCTCGCCGAGACCCTTGAACCGCGGGATGGGCGTGACGATCTGCTTGCCGGCCTTCTCCAGCTTGCGGACCGTCGCCTCCATCTCGGCCTGGGTGTAGGTGTAGACGGTCTGCGGGTTGCGCCCCTTGGTGGTGATCTTGTGCAGGGGCGGCATGGCCGCGTAGAGCCGGCCCGCCTCGATGAGCGGGCGCATGTAGCGGGCGAAGAGCGTGATGAGCAGGGTCCGGATGTGCGCGCCGTCCACGTCCGCGTCGGCCATGATGAGCACCCGGCCGTAGCGCAGCGCGGAGAGGTCGAAGGTGCGCCCCGAGCCGGCGCCGAGCACCTGCACGATCGCCGCGCACTCGGCGTTGTCGAGCACCTGCTGGAGGTTCGCCTTCTGCACGTTGAGGATCTTGCCGCGGATCGGCAGCAGGGCCTGGTATTCCGAGGAGCGGGCCATCCGGCTGGTGCCGAGCGCGCTGTCGCCCTCCACGATGAACAGCTCGCTGCGGTCCACCCCGGTGGCCCGGCAGTCGACCAGCTTGGCCGGCATCGACGCGCCCTCCAGGGCGGTCTTGCGGCGGGCGGCGTCCTTCTGCTGCTTCTGGGTGAGCCGGACCCGAGCCGCGTCGACGATCTTCTGGAGCACCGTGCGGGCCTCGGCCTTGGTCTTCCGGTCCTCCAGCCACGCCTTGAGGTGCGCCTCGACCAGGCCCTGGAGCACCTTCGTGATGCCCGCGGTGGAGAGCTCGTCCTTGGTCTGCGAGGTGAACTGGGGCTCCGGGATCCGCACGTGCACCACGGCCGTCATGCCCTCCAGGACGTCGTCCAGGGTGGGCGCGTCCTCCTTGGGCTTGAGCAGACCGCGGGTGTTGCGGGCGGCCTCGGCGAGGGTGCGCGCCAGGGCCCGCTCGAAGCCCTTGCGGTGGGTGCCGCCGTGGGCGTTGCGAATGGTGTTGGTGAAGCACTCGACAGTGCGCTCGTAGCCGGTGCCCCAGCGGAACGCGACCTCGACCTCGGCCCGGCGCTGCACGTTGGACTGCATGACGCCGTTGGCGTCGGCGGCGTTCTCCCGGTAGGTGCCCTCGCCGGTGACCAGCAGAGTGCCCGAGACCGGGCGGTCGCCGGCCGGCGCGAGGTATTCGACCATGTCGGTGAGGCAACGACCACGACCGGCTCGGTCCTGGTCCGCCGGACCACGTCCCGCTGGGCGCTGTTCAATGGCAGGGGCGACAGCACCTCGGCGTCGTCAGCCGGGATGTTCCCACCGGCGGCGGTCGTGTCGCCGTAGAGCCGGCTCAGCGCCGTGTCCGCCAGCCCGGGACGGGCCGCCCAGCCGAGCAGGGTGTCGCGCAGCCGGCCGGCGAGCACGTCGCGGGTGGTGAAGAGCGCGGCGGCGGCGACCCCGGTGAGCGTGTCCTCGTCGATGCTGCGGGGCGGCTTCGCCAGCACCGCCCCCACCTTCAGGCCGGCGGCCTCGGCGGCGGCCGTGATCCACGCCGTGGTGCCGGGTGCGCCGAGCCAGCCCGGTCCGGCGAGACCCGGGGCGGCCTCCAGCCGGGCGGCGAGGTCCCGGTCCTCGATCAACGACGTCAGTTCCAGGTCCCCGGCCGCCACGATCCGGTAGCCGCGCCGGGTGCGGTCCAGCCGTACCGGCTGGGCCAGCAACGGCACCCGGACCCGCCGGCGGCCCCCGTCGAGGTCGCCCCCGCCGACGACGAAGGCCAGGCCCCGGCGCAGGATCCGCTCGTCGCGGTGCAGCGCGTCCAGGGCCGCGAGCCGGTCCAGCCGGGTGCCGCGCGGCCCGCGGTCGGGGTCGGGCAGCCAGATCAGCGGGCGGCCGGCGCCGGACACGTCGAAGGTCCGCTCGGCGCCGGCCGGGGCCAGGTCGGCGAGCGCGGTGAGGATCCTCGCCGCCTCCATCGCCCGCCGATTCTGCCGTACGCGGACGCGTGCGACCCGCCACCCGTGGCGTGGATCGATTTCTGGCGTTCGCTGCGCACCCGGTACGCGCACCTCACGAACGCCTGGTCGCCACGGGCTGACCGCCGGCTCAGACGTCGGGCGGCCCGGGGTTGTCCGGGTCGCCCGATGGGGTCTCGCCCGACTGCGGCGACGCCGGTCGCGGCCCGGAAGGGCGACGCGGCGGAGGCGGGGCGGGCGGCGGCGGGAAGGGTTCGAGCGGGGTGAACTGCTCCACCGGGGCATCCGGCCGGGGAACACGCCGGCCTCCCGCCTGGGTCTTCCGCTGGTGCGGCGGGTGGTCCTTGCGGAGCGCCTCCGGCATGCCGACCGTCGGCGCGGCGCCGTTCTCCGGCGCCTCGGCCGGGCGGCGTCCATGCTGTTCCTCGGTGTATTCCGCGCGCCGGCGGTCGAGGTCACGCTGCCACTCCAGGGCGATGCGCTGGTCCCAGTACGGCTGGAGCAGCTTGCGGACCGGCTCGTCCAGGTACACGGACACGTCCGGCTCGCAGGTGAACATGACCCCGCCGCGCTCGTAACTCCAGGGGAGGGCGTCGTCGCCGGTCATCGCATCGTCCAGCGCGAGCGCGAACGCCCGGGGGCGATCGGGCGGGATCTCCGCGGCGCACCGGACCGCGATGCGCTGGAACCGCTGCATCGCCTGGGGCTGGAACTGCTCGACGTACCAGCCGAAGAGTTCCGGCCGCGCCTCGTCGGAGGACCAGGTGAAGGTGGCGCGGACGACGAAGTGGTACACCTGCCCCTGCGCCGGCACCAGCAGGGTCGGCGCCACCCGCCGGTCGACGAGCGTCATCGGCGAGGACTCCTGCTCCGACCACCGCAACTGGTCCAGCATCGGCCGGGCCGCCGTCCACAACCGCTTCGCCCCGCGCCACGCGGCCGCCCAGAGTTCCCGCGCGCGGGTGAGCCCCTGCTCCCACCGGTCCCGCGCCGGATCCGGGCGGTTCGGCACCTGCCCGTTCGCCGGGGTCTCGCCGGTGCCGGCCGCTGGGCTGGTGTCGTCCGTCTCGCCGTCGTGGTCGCCCGGCATCCCGGTCATCGCACCCCTCTCCGGTCGAGCCGCCGCGCGTCGCCCGGCCGTTCGGGTGCGCGGCCGGTGCTGTGGGGTGAGGGGTGCGCGGAGGCGTCCGTCGGCGCTTCCGTCGTCTCACGCTAGCAAGTCGATACGGCGGCGTACGGCAGCCGCGCGGGCGGCGGTATCGGGGCCGAGGATCGTGCTCTCGACCTGGGCGCGCCAGAAGATCGAGCCGCGGCAGCCGCTGGCCACCACCGTCGCGCCGGCGTCTTTCGGGACACCCTGGTAGCCGACGGATGTGACACCGTGCCGGTATGGAGATTGCAGGTTCGGTGAAGCTGGCTGCCGTCATGAACGAGCTGTCCACTGTGCGGTCAGTCTTTCATTCCGAGGCCGACTTCCAGCACGCCTTCGCGTGGGCTCTGCGCACCTTGGCGCCAGCGGTCGGCGTCCGGCTTGAGGTGCCGCAGGGCGGCCGCGAGTACCTCGACCTCCTGTGCCTCGGTGCAGACGGGCACCGAACGGCAATCGAATTCAAGTATTTCACCAGGCGCTGGGACGGCAATGATCCGAACACCGACGAGCCATTCCACCTCCGTGCACATGAGGCAACCGACCTGGCGCGGCAAGGCTTCGTCTTCGACATCGCCCGACTGGAGCGGTTCTGCCTCCCCAACGGAAAGATGAACGGTCTCGCTCTCATGCTGTCGAACGATCAGCGGCTCTGGAGCCCGGCTGCCACTACTCGGCGTACCCGAGACCAGGAGTTCCGAGTTCACGAGGGCCGCACGCTCACCGGGGTCCTGCGATGGGGTACGGAAGGAAGCTGGTTCGCAGCCAATGAGCGTCAGCTTTCCGGTAGCTACCCGCTCGCTTGGTAGGAGTACTCCCACATCGGTGGCGACCACGGGACGTTCCGCTGGCTGGCCGTGGAGGTCAAGAGCCGGTCAGCGGGGGAAGTTGGCCGAGGCTGAGCTCGCCCTAGGAATTCGCGGCGCCCTCCTCACCGTCGCTGGCCGGTTCTGGGCGGTTGACGTCGGAGAGGTCGGGCTGATGGCGTGGCGGAGACCGGTGAGCTGGACGAAGACCTCGCGCCGGTCGACCGCCTGGCCGCGCCGGTCGAGGACGTAGCCGGTCAGCCAGACCCAGCCCGTGTACGTCGGTCGGGGGCAGACCGAGACGACCCGGAAGGTCAGGGCGCGGTCGCCGGCGAACTGCACCGAGGCGCGCCCGTCGATGCGCAGCAGGTCGCCGGGCTCCGGGCGCACCGCTACCAGTGGCCCTGGTTCGGTGGCCGGCACTCGCGGGCGTGCATCGTCTGCCAGTCGCGCAGCGCCCGCCGGAGCCGGCCGTTCTCCTCGCCGAGCAGGCGTATCCACCCGTGGAGGTCGCTCAGCTCGTCGGCGACCAGGGCCTGGAACTCGCGTACCTGATCGGGGTCGACGCCCCGGCGGCACGGGTCGAACACGCGGATCCGCGCCTCGTGCGCGGTCAACCGGGCCGGTAGGCCGGCTCCATGGAACGGGCCACCGAGATATGCGTCGGTCACATCGGTCCTTTCTGGGCAGGCGGAAGCACGATGGGCCGGGAAGGCGGTCGTCGCAGCCTGGGATCAGCGGGAGGAGGACGGGTGGTTCGGTTGGTCGGGACGGGTACGGGCACCCGTCCCGACCAAGGGGGGTGAGCCGAACTCGGTGCCACGCGAGGAGCGGCTCGCGATCAAACATATATGCCTAAGTGGCGAGTGGCAACGCTTGGTTGTCCGTCGGGTGCGTGTCGTGATCAAATTGGCGTGCCACGCAAGGAGCGCCATGCCACAGACGCCGGACTACATCCGGATCTCCGATGAGATCATCAAAGACCTGCACAGCGGCCGGGTGCGGCCGGGGGACAAGTTGCCCTCCATAGCGGACATGGCCGGGCGGTTCGGGGTCAGCTCCTCGACCATCCAGATGGTCTACGTCCGCCTCGAAGCGCTACGTGTGATCCGGCGGCGGCAGGGCAAGGGCATCTTCATTACCGATCCTGCCACCTGGATGCGCGAGCCCTGACGGTTCCGACTGCGCGACGCCGACTTTCGGGACTGGCGGAGAAGATCAAAGTCGTGCACCCTTATCGGCGTGCGGACATTCGTCGGCGTGACAGACAAGAAGTGGTACCGGTTTCTCGCCGCCCGAGCCGGCCTTACGGAGGTCAACTTCTGGCGACCCTCGGGCGGCGGCTTCCGTGCACTCACCCCGGGTGAACCCTTCTTCTTCAAGGCGCACTTCCCGCTCAATCGGATAGTTGGCGGAGGCTTCTTCAGCGGCTTCACGCAGTTGAGGATTTCCGAGGCGTGGGAGCTGTTCGGCGAGGCCAACGGCGTGGCCAGCCTGGACGAGATGCGCCGGAACGTCGGACGCTACCGCAAGCAGCCGATCGGGCCGGCCGAGGATCCGACCATCGGCTGCATATTTGTCCGGGACAGTGTCTTCTTTCCCGAGGATTCGGCTGCCGACCCGCCTCCAGGGTTCGCGTCCAACGTGGTGCAGGGGAAGACGTATGACCTCGCCGATCCGTCTGTGGCGGAGTACTTCGACCTCCTGCTGCACCGCCTGTTGGGCGTGACCGTCGAGCTCGATGCAGGTCTGCCCTGGCACCGACCTGGACCGGTGTACGGTGACCCGCGTCTTGTGCCGCAGCGCCTTGGTCAGCAGTCGTTCAAAGCGGTGATTCTGGGTGCCTACGGCAGGCGCTGCGCCATCACCGGGAACAAGGTCCAGCCAGTGCTGCAAGCGGCTCACATCAGACCGTTACCGCAGGGTGGCGAGCATCGGATTGACAACGGTCTGCTGCTCAAGTCGGACGTCCACATCCTCTTCGATCGGGGATACCTCGGCGTAGACCCGAAGTACCGGTTGATGGTGAGCCCTCGATTGCGTAGCGAGTTCGGGAATGGCGACCAGTTCTACGCCAAGGCCGGCCATCCCATCGCTGTTCCTGAGCGGCGGGGTGACAGGCCCAACAGCGAGTTCCTCGAGTGGCATCTGGACACGGTTTTCAAGGCTGCCTGACCTGCGGTCGGCAATCGCCCGCCGCCTGTCCTCGCTTCCGGAAGCGCCCTCGCCACACATCTACAGAGCTGCATCTGTAGATGTTTGGCCGGTGTTGGTAGTCGTGACGAGCTGGTCGGATGGCGGGACGGACATCGCCGTTCGACGACAGGAGGGACCGTGCGCACACCATCGCGTGCGACGACGGGGGCCACCGCGCTGCTACTCGCGGCCGGGCTGGTCCTGACCGCAGGAGCTGGCGGCCAGGCGGCACCCCGCAACGAGATTCCGACCCAGGCGCCGCCCGGCCACCTGCCGGGCGACAGCCACGACAGCAAGACCAAGGACAACCGGAAGGGGCGGACCGCGCCGACCGACCGCCAGCAGGACCGGGCCGCGGCGCTCGGCGCCCGGGTCCGCTGGACCGACTTCGGTACGCCCGCCATGCTCACCTCGACGGGCCGGCCGCTCGCCACCGGCCTGCCGGCCGACCCGGCCGCCGCCGCGCGGGCGTACGTGGCCGCGAACCGGGACGTGCTGGGGCTGACCGCCGAGGGCGCGGCCGCGCTGGAGCAGCTGACCGTCGCGCCCATGGGGGACGGCGCCACCGTGCTGTTCCGGCAGCGCTTCGGCGACCTGCCCGCCGCGGTCGACGGAATGCTGGCCGTCGGCGTCCGCGACGGGGTGGTCTGGCACGTCAGCTCGTCCCTGGCCCGCGACGGCGGGGCGCCCGAGCCGGCCACGATCAGCGCCGACCAGGCGCGGCAGGCTGCGGCGACCGACGCCGGGCTGAGCGGCGCGACGGTCCTGCGTACCTCGCTGGTCGCGGTGCCGACCGCGGACCGGGGGCCGCGGGCGGCGTACGAGGTGGTCCTCGGCGCGGACGTCACCGGCGCGGACCCGGCGGCCTTCGCCACCTACGTGGACGCCCGGGACGGCAGCGTGCTGGTCCGCGAGGACCTGGTCGACCACGACGTGGACAATCCGTCGTGGGAGGTCTTCCCGAACTCGCCGTCGGTCGACGGCTCCTCGGCCGACACCCGGGTGCGCTGGTGCGCCCAGCCGGCGGCCGGCTGCGACGAGGCGGTGGGCGTCGCCGGCTCGCCGGCGTGGGACGTGGACCCGGCCACCGGAACGTCCACGACCACGACGAACGGCAACAACGCGATCGCCGTGCAGAACTGGTTCAGCAACGACCCGTTCAGCGTGGGCACCGAGACGGCGACGCCGCGCCCCGACCGCAGTTACGCATACCCCTGGACCAACCAGTGGTACGAGCAGAAGTGCAACCCGGACACCTTCACCTCGCCCCAGGCCAACGACATCGACGCGGCGCGGGCGAACCTGTTCGCGATGCACAACCGGATGCACGACTGGTCCTACCACCTGGGCTTCACCGAGGCGACCTGGAACATGCAGCGGGACAACCTCGGCCGCGGCGGGCTGGGCAACGACCCGGAGCAGGGCAACGCGCAGGCCGGCGGCGTCAGCGGCGGCCCGCCGAACTTCGCCGCCCGCAACAACGCCAACCAGATCACCCCGCCGGACGGCGTCGCCCCGACCACCAACATGTACCTGTGGCAGCCGAGCGCCGGCTCGTTCTACGCGCCCTGCGTCGACGGTGACTTCGACATGTCGGTCATCGCCCACGAGTACGGCCACGCGGTCAGCGGCCGCATGATCGCCGGACCGAACGCCGGGGTCAGCTCCCCGCAGGGGATGAGCGAGAGCTGGTCGGACCAGCTCGCCATGGAGTACCTGTACGAGCACGGGTACGCGGCGCCGGGCCGGAAGGGCTTCACCATCGGCGAGTACACCACCAACGACCCGGATGCGGGCATCCGCAACTACAACATGAGCGACAGCCCGCTCAACTACAGCGCGATCGACTACGACTTCGTCGGCCTCCAGGTGCATGCCTCGGGTGAGGTCTGGAGCGCCACCAACGCCGACATCCGGGCGGCCATGATGGCCCGGTACGGCGCGGGCGACGCGGCCCTGCAGAAGTCCTGCGCCGAAGGGGCGACGCCGGTGACGGCCTGCCCGGGCAACCGGCGCTGGATCCAGCTCGTCTTCGACTCGTTCCTGCTGATGGCGGTCAGCCAGGTCAGCATGGTCGACGCCCGGGACGCGATGCTCGCGGCGGACCGGATCCGCTTCGGCGGGGCCAACCAGGACCTGCTCTGGAACGCCTTCGCCGCCCGGGGTCTCGGTGAGACCGCCGCCAGCACCGGCAACGCCGACGTCAATCCGAGGCCCGGCTTCACCTCCCCGCACGCGGACGAGGCGACGCTGACCTTCAGGCCGGTCGACGACGACGCGGCGGTGTCCGGGGCGCAGCTGTTCGTGGGCCGCTACCAGGGCCGGGCGGTGCCGGTGGCGGACACCGACGCGGCGACGCCGCTCACCGACCAGGTGCGCCTGGTCCCGGGCACGTACGAGTTCGTCGTTCGTGCCCCGGGTCGGGGGCACGTCCGGGTCGGCCCGGTGACGGTGAAGGCCGGCCAGGTTCGCGACCTGCCGGTCCAGGTACGCGCCAACCTCGCCTCGACCGCCGCCGGCGCCACGGTCAGCGGGGACGGGATCAACCTGGCTCGGATCGCCGACGACGACGAGGCCACCAACTGGGCCTCGCTCGGCGCGCCGGTCGCCGGCCGGGAGGTGACCGTCGACCTGGCCGGCGGGTCGCAGCAGGTCCGCCGGGTCCAGGTCAGCGCCATGCTGCGTCCGCCGGTCACCGGCGACCCGGATGCCGGCACGCAGAGCCGGTTCTCCGCGCTGCGGCAGTTCCGGGTCCTCGCCTGTGCGGCGGAGGGGGCGGTGACCTGCGCCGACGCCGCGGACTTCCGCGTGGTCTACACCAGCCCGGCGGACGCCTTCCCGTCGGTGGCCCCGCGCCCTCGGGCGCCGGAGCTGATCATGCGGTCGTTCGACATCCCGCGCACCAAGGCGACCCACCTGCGGGTCGAGGTGCTGACCAACCAGTGCACCGGCGCGCCGGACTACGCCGGTGAGCAGGACGCCGACCCGCGGGCGGCGACCGACTGCGCCACCGCCAGCCCGCAGGCGCAGAACGTGCGGATCGCCGAGTTCCAGGCGTTCGCCCAGTAGGTGAGGTCGGTGCGGGTGGGCGGGCACACCGCCCACCCGCACGGCTCACCCGGCGTTCACCCGGCGTTCGGGGCGAGGTCGCCGCCCGGGGGCTGTACGTCGGGCAGGATCACCGCCAGACTGGGCGCGATCGGACAACGACACCGATCGATATCGTCGCCCAGTTCAGGGAGGATCCCCTTGACCACGCTCGCGACCCCGCTCCGCTCCACCGGCGCCCGCGTGCGCCGCGCCCTCGGTGCGTGCGCGCTGCTCACCGCCATGGTCGCCGCCGCGCTCGTCGGCCCGCCGGCGGCCTCCACCCGGCTCGCCGAGCCGGCACAGGCCGCCGTCTACAGCTCCTGCACGATGACCCGCTGCGCGGACGCCCGCACCGCGCGCTCGGGCTGGTCGGCCAGGAGCTTCCCGACCAGCCGCGGCTGGTACTCCTGGAGCGGCGGCCAGTGCAACTTCGCCGGCGGCCGGTTCTACAACTACGAGGGGCAACTCCCCACCAACGCCACCTACTACGAGTACGACGTCTACCCGCGCGCCTGCGGCGCCGCCCGGGACGCGTACCGGATCGTGGTCAACAAGAGCACCGGGGCGACCTGGTTCTCGCCCGACCACTACGCCAACTTCTACCGGCTCTGAGCGGCGTCGGGGCGGGTCGGGCCGGCGGGCCCGACCCGCGCCGGCCGGAAAGGACGGACCGATGGGCGCAGCGTCCCCGCAGCCGCCGGCCTGGCTCGTGTTCGACGCCGGTTCGGCGCCCGAGCCGGCCGGGGTGCCCGTGGCCGGGACGGCCGCCCGGACCCGGGCCGGCCTGCACGAGGCGCTGGCCGCGGCCCTGCCCCTGCCCGCCTGGTTCGGGCGCAACTGGGACGCGCTCGCCGACGCGCTGGCCGACCGCCTCGACGCCGGCCCGCTGGCCCTCGTCGTCCGGGACGCGGCCGACCTGCTGGCCGACGAGCCGCCGGCCCAACTCGGCACCCTGCTCGACGTGCTGGGCGGGGTCGCCGCCGGCGGCCAGCAGTCGCTGCGGGTGGTGCTGCGCGACCACCCCGACCGGCTGGCCGCCCTGCGGGCCCGGATCACCGCCGCCCTGGGCGGCCGGGTCGGCGCCCCACCCCCGGCCGCCGACTGATCGGGACGACGGTCAGTTCGGCTGGTCGAGGATGGCGCTGAACCGCTCCTCGGCCAGGTCGAGCTGGGCGAAGATGTGCCGCTTCACCGGCGCCGACAGCGGCGTGTCCGGACGGGCGATGAGGTCGCGGAAGACCGGCACCAGCGGCCGGTACTTGGCCGCCGACCGGGCCACCTTCGGCCCGACCGTGTGGATCACGCCCACCCCGTTGTCGGTGAAGTCCGACACCTTGATCACGCGGGCCCACGGCTCCCGGTCGAGGCTCGCCGCCACGTGCTCCCGGTACTGGACGTGCCGGTCGCGTCCCGGGTCGTACGCCGGGTTGGTGACCGCGCCGACGAGCCGGGCCACCCGGGGGCCGAACCGCGCGGCCAGGGCGGCCAGTGCCGCCGGCGTCGGATCGCCATCCGTGTCCGGGCCGGCCAGCTCCGCCGGGTGGTCCTCCACGGCGTCGTGCAGCAGGCCCGCCACGATCACGTCCACGTCCCGCACCTGGTAGTGGTGCATCATCCGGATCGCCACCCGGAGCAGGTGGTTCAGGTACGGCTCGCGCACCCGCCGGTCGTCGCGGTGCAGCGCGGCGGCGAGGTCGAGGGCGGCGGTGAGCCGCTCCCGGGCGGGCGCGTCGAACGCCTCGACCTCCAGCCGGAAGCGGGCCAGCAGGCCCGGCTCGCCGTGGATCTCGGTGATCGCGTGCATCGGCATGGTCGCCAGGTACGCCGGGAACTCCATGCGTCCCTTATAGCTGATCTTCGCGAGGAAGGGCCGACCCGGTCGGCCTCCCGACCGCACCGGGTCAGCTCCCGGTCAGTCGCTTGACGAGGCGGACCGTGGTGCCCTCCGGGGTGCCGACGATGCTCACCTCGTCCATCACCCGCGCCATGATCAGCCGTCCCCGGCCCCGGTCGGGGCCGTCCTCGCCGGCGTCCTCGCGCCAGCCGCCACGGTCGCGCACCTCGACCACCAGGTGGTCGTCGCGCAGCTCGGCGCGGAGCGTGGTGATCCCCTCGGGCGCGAAGCGGTAGCCGTGCTCGATGGCGTTGGCGCACGCCTCGCCGGTGGCGATGAGCACCGTCTCGATGTCGTACTCGCCCACCCCGCGGGCGTGCAGCCAGCGCCGCAGCCGGTCCCGGGTGGGGGCGAGCCGTGCCGGGTCGGCGGGCAGGTCGACGGTGAAGACCGGGGCCGTGCCGGCCGGGTCGTCGCCCGGCACCAGCCCGGCGGCTGTCCCACCCTCCACGTCCGGTCCCCCGTCCCGCGCGCCTGCCGGGCCTGGGCGCTCGCCGTCACCGTCCCGTCCTGTCGGTCATTGTCCCCGGTCGGGGCAGGCCTTATTCCTCGACCCGGCGGTTGGTTCCGACCGGATGTCCGATCCTGCCGGGCGGGCGCGGCGCCGCCGGGCCGCGGGTCACAATCGGCGGGTGGACCGGGTGCTGGACCTGCTGCTGGCGCTGCCGCCCGCGCTGGTGCTGGCCCTGGTGTTCCTGCTGCCGGCGCTGGAGGCGTCGACCTTCCTCGGGCTGCTCGTGCCGGGCGAGATCGCGGTGCTGGTCGGCGGGGTTCTCGCCCACGAGGGACGGCTGCCGCTCTGGGCGGTGATCGTCGCTGCGGTCGCGGGCGCGGCCCTCGGCGACCAGGTCGGCTACCTGGTGGGCCGCCGCTACGGCCGGCGCCTGCTGGCCCGGATGCCCCGCCGGTTCGTCCGGTCCGGGGAGCTGTCGCGGGCGCTGGAGATGGTCCGCCGGCGGGGCGCGGTCGCCGTGGTGCTCGGCCGGTGGGCGGCGGCGCTGCGCGCCCTGGTTCCCGGGCTGGCCGGGATGAGCGGCATCCCGCGCCGCGCGTTCACCGTGGCCAACCTGGCCGGGGGCGCGCTCTGGGCGGTGGCCGTGACGCTGCTCGGCTACCTGGCGGGGGCGTCGTTCCGGCTGCTGGAACGGCGGCTCGGCTGGGGCGGCGAGGCGCTGCTCGCCGTGGTGGTGCTGGTGGTGGCGGTGCGGGTGGTCCGGGCCCGGCGGGCCGCCCGCCGCGAACGGGCGCACGCCGCCGGACCCCGCTGACCGCGCCGGTGGTCCGAGCCGGCGGGAGCGTGGTCGTGGGTCACATGGGGAAGACGGTCCAGAGCCAGTCGCGGAGCCCTGCCGTCCCGTGCCGGCGGTGGTGGTTCGCCGGGCCGTTGCACAATCCGGAGCGGTGCTGGTCCCGCTGCCGGTGCGGCGCGCTCATCGCGCCGAGGTGGTCACGCCCTCTCTTTTGATCATGGCTTCGATGGTCGCAGCGCCGCCCGGGAACGGCAACGGGATTACCGCTCGGCCGGGGCGGGGCCGAGGCTGTCCCGGTGGACCAGTTCGGCCGGGAGGGTCTCCACCCGGTCCCGGTCGCCGGCCGGGTCCAGAGCCAGGGTCATGGCGCGGGCGCCGAGTTCGGCCAGCGGCAGCCGGACCGTGGTCAGCGCCGGGGTCACGTCGGCGGCGATCGGCATGTCGTCGAAACCGACCACGGACACCTCCGCCGGCACCCGCACCCCGCGCGCGCGGAGCAGGTTCAGCGCGCCGACGGCCATCGAGTCGTTCAGCGCCACGATCGCGGTCAGCCCGGGCGCGGCGTCCAGCAGCTCCGCCGCGGCCCGGGACCCGCCGTCGCGGGTGAAGTCCGCGTACCGGATCGACGCCTCCGGCAGCGGCTCGCCCAGGCCGGCGCCGAGCCCGGCGATCCGGTCGCTCGTGGTGGTGAGGGAGCGCGGGCCGGCGAGCACGCCGACCGCCCGGTGCCCGAGCCGGCGCAGCTCCGCGCCGAGCAGGCGGGCGCCCTCCTCGTTGGCCGGCAGCACGGCGTCGCCCCGGTGCCGGTGCCGGCCGATCACCGCCACCCGCCCGCCGGTGGCCGCGTACGCGGCGAGCCGCTCGTCGAGCAGGGCGTTGACCGTGGGGTCGCGATAGCCGGAGCCGGCCAGCACGATGGCGGCGACCTGCTGGGCGCGGAGCAGGTCGACGTACTCCACCTCCCGCTCCGGGTCGCGGTAGCTGTTGCAGATGATGACCAGCCGGCCCCGCTCGGTGGCGACCCGTTGCAGCCCCCTGGTCACCTCGGCGAAGTACGGGTCGGAGACGTCGTGCACCAGCACGCCGACCACGCTGCGCTGCGGCCGGGCCAGCAGCTGGGCGTGGGCGTTCGGCACGTACCGCAGCTCGGCCACGGCCTTCAGCACCCGCTCGCGCAGCTCGTCGGCGACCGGCTTGCTGCTGCCGTTGATGACCCGCGACGCGGTCGCGGGGGAGACGCCCGCCCGACGGGCGACGTCGGCCAGCGTCGCCATGCGCACCCCCTCGCACACCCCGGTGGCCGAGAGGCTACCGCAGCGCTGCCGGGAAAGCCCTTGCCTGATCGGTGGAGGCGGCGTTCACCCGGAGCGGGCGGTGGGGCGGGAGGTGGTCGCCGGCGTCATCGCGGCGGGGTCCCCTGGATCCGGTACGCGATGGCTTCGTGCCAGAGGTGCGGGTAGACGCCGACCTCGAAGTAGCGGGTGAACCGGTTGATCGGCGCGTTGCTGTGGTCGTGCCAGAGCAGCCAGACCGGGGCGACGGTGAACAGCACGTAGTTGAGCGCGACCAGCGGCAGGTAGAGCGGGCCGAGCAGGCGTGCCTGGAGGATGTGCACGTCCTCGTGCCGCTGGATGCCGGGGCTGGAGCCGGCGCAGACGGTGCCGATGGTGGTGGCGTAGCGGGGCGAGACGCCCTCGACGAGGTTGACCCGCCCGCTGCCCTGCGACACCGCGCGGTCGAGCTGGTGCCCGACGACGAGGTGCAGCGTCAGGCAGAGCGCGCCCGCGACGGTGTTGAGCAGGCTCCAGGTGTGGTCCACCACGAAGAGGAGGACGCCCTTCACGTCGGCGGCGTAGGTGCCGGCGGACCCGACCGCCCAGCCGAACGGCGCGCCGATGAGCAGCCCGGCGACCGCGCCGACGAGCAGGCCGATGGTGCCGCCGGCCGCCGCGCCGAGCCCGGCGCCGAGGACGATGTGGACGGCGGCGCTGAGGATGCCGAAGATCATGGGGTCACCTCTCTCGGACCCGGGAGCGGATGTGGCGGCCGGTCGGCCGGGAGTGGGTGCGGGGGTGTGTGGCGCTCAGTGCCGGCCCCAGGGCGAGACACCGCGAGGCGCAATGCCCGGCTGCGGCTGAGTCACGTAGTCATGCGCAATTGTCGCTCAGGCCGGCGGCTGCCAGTCGGCGTACCGGGCCGCGCCGCGCAGCGCCGCCCTCGCCGGGATCAACCGGAGCAGGGCGTCGCGCACGGCCACCGCCGCCGGGTGGCGCAGCTGCTGGCCGTACCGGGCGGCGCGGGCGGAGGCCCGGGCGACGGCCTGGCTGCGCGGCCGCCGCTGCCGGCCGTACGCGGTCAGCGCGCCGGCCAGGTCGGCCCGTCCGCCGGCGCACGCGGCACCGAGCACCACGGCGTCCTCGATGGCCTGCCCCGCGCCCTGCCCGAGGTGCGGTGTCATCGCGTGCGCCGCGTCGCCGAGCAGGGCCACCCGCCCCCGCACGTACGACGGCAGCGGGGTGGCCAGGTGGAACAGGTCGGTCCGGAGCACCGCGTCGGGCGGCGTGGCCGCCAGCAGCGCGGGGATCGGCTCGTGCCAGCCGCCGAAGCGGTCCCGGACGGCCGCCAGCTCGTCCGGCTCGCGCCCGCCCGGCGGGGCCGTCTCGGCCGCGTACCAGTAGAGCCGGCCGTCGCCGAGCGGGACGGTGCCGAACTCCCGGCCCGGGCCCCAGGTGACGGCCGTCGCCACCGGGCCGGTCCAGCGGATCGCCGCCCGCCAGGCCGTCGAACCGGAGTACGCCGCGTCCGGCAGCTCCGGCCAGAGCCGGCGGCGCAGCCCGCTGTGCAGCCCGTCGGCGCCGACCACGAGATCCGCCCGCAGCGTGACCGGCGAGCCGTCCCGCCGGTAGGTCACGGAGGGCAGGTCGGCGTCGACGTCGACCACGTCGGCCCCGGTGACCAGTGCCGGGGCCGGCAGGGCGGCGCGGAGCAGCCGGTGCAGCGCGGTGCGGTGGATCCCGAGCGCGGCCGTGCCGAGCGCCCGTTCCAGCGCGGCCCCCTCGATCCGGGACAGCCACCGGCCGTCGCTGGTGCGCAGCCCGCCGGGCGAGTCCGGCACGCCCTGCCGGCGGATCGCCTCGCCCACGCCGAGCGCGTCCAGCCCGCGCAGCGCGTTCGCCATGAGGGTCAGGCCGGTGCCCAGCTCGCGCGGCTCGGCGGCGCGTTCCAGCACGGTGACCCGCCAGCGGCGGCGGTGCAGGGCCAGCGCCGCGGCGAGCCCGCCGATGCCGGCGCCGACCACGATCGCGTGCGGCTCGCCCATGCCGATCACCCCTTCTACGTCTGTAGAAGGCCATACTACATCCGTAGAAGTGGCGTGAGGAGGGACCGAGGTGAGTGGACGGGCGGCCCGGGTGGCCCGGCTGGCCGACGCGGCGGTGGAGCTGCTGGCGGAGGGCGGCATGCGGGCACTGACCCACCGCGCCGTCGACGCGCGGGCCGGGATGCCGCCCGGCACCACGTCGGCGTACCTGCGGACCCGGCAGGCGCTGATCGAGGCCGTGGTCCAGCGCCTCGCCGACCTCGACCGCGCCGACCTGGCCGCGAACGACCTACCCACCGAGCCGCCGCGGCCGGCCCCGCCGCTCGGGCCGGAGGGGCTCGACCAGCTCGCCGCCGGGGTGGCCGAGGTGCTCGACCGGTGGTTGACCACCGGACGCACCCGCGCGCTGGCCCGCTACGCCTGCCTGCTGGAGGCGGTGCACCGGCCCGAGCTGCGCCGGATCCTGGACCACGGCACCGTGCTGCGCGTCCAGGCCCGGGACCTGCTGGCCCGCGCCGGCGCGCCGGACCCGCGCCGGCAGGGCGACCAGTTCGTCGCGTTCGTCGACGGGCTGCTCTTCGACCGCCTTGTCGGCGCCGGGGCGCTCAGTGCGCCGCCGCCCGGCACGCCCGCCAGCCGGGAGGACCTCCGGGCCGGCGTGCGTACGCTGCTGCGGGCCTTCACCGGAACCTGACGGGCCGGCCGTGACCGCCGGCACCGCGGGGAGGTGGTGCCCGCCGCTGCCGACCGGCGCGACCGGGTCGAGGATGGTGGGCGGGCGCGACAGGGAGGCGGGCGATGACGGCGTGGATCGGGGTGCGGGAGGCGGCCGGGCGGCTGCGGCGCGGCTGGCTGCCGGTGGCGGAGGCCACCCTGGCCGCCACCGTCGCGTGGATCCTCGCCACCCGGCTGGTCGGCCACCCGGAGCCGTTCTTCGCCCCGGCCGCCGCGCTGATCGTGCTCGGCCAGGCCCGCGGCCAGCGGATGCGCCGGGCCGTCGAGGTGGTGCTCGGCGTCGCGGCCGGCGTGCTGGTGGCCGACCTGGTGGTGCAGGCGCTCGGCCCGCGGACCACCTGGACGGTGCTCACCGTCATCCTGCTCACCGTCGCCCTGGCCGTGGCGATCGGCGCCAGTTCGGTCACCGTGGTGCAGGCCGCCGTCTCCGCGCTCTACCTGGTGGTGGTCTCCCCGCCGACCGAGTCGCTGGTCCCGTTCCGGTTCGTCGACGCGCTCATCGGCGGCGCGGTGGCCGTGGTGGCCAGCCAGCTCGTCGACGCCCGGCGGCCGCTCGCCCCCCTGGTCGACGAGTTCCGGCACACCTTCGACGAGCTGGCCGGGGTGCTCGGCGAGATCGCCGAGGCGCTCGACCGCGGCGACGACGCGGCGGCGCTGGCCGCGCTGGAGCGGGCCCGGCACGCCGACGCCGGGGTGGAGCGGCTGCGCGGCGCGGTGCTCGCCGCCGGCGAGGCGCTGCGGCTCAACGTGCGCCGCCGCCGGCATCTGGGCCGGCTGCGCTCGGTGGAGGGCTCCATCCGGCAGATCGACTACGCGGTCCGCAACGTGCGGGTGCTCGCCCGCGCCGCGGTCACCCTGACCCGCGGCCCGGCGCCGGTCCCGGCCGAGCTGGGCGGCGCCGTACGCACCCTCGCCGAGGCGGTGCGGTCGGCCGGCGACGCGCTCGCCGCCGACCTGACCGGGCAGGACGCCGTCGCCGACGCCCACGCCGAGCGGGTCGACGTCGCCGCGCTGGAGGCGGTCCGGGCGGCCGGCCGACTCTTCACCCCCGGCCAGACCCTGCCGCTCGCCATGATCATCGGGCAGGTCCGGGCCACCGCCATCGACCTGCTGCGCGGCGTGGGGGGCGACGACGACGCGACGGTGCTCACCCGGGTCGACGCGGCGGTCACCGGGCCGGGGCACTGACCCGGCTCAGCCCACCAGCCAGTCCACCGCCCGCCGCCGGATCTCCGCCGGCACCTCGTGCCCGCCGGCGAACTCGGCGTACTCGGCGGCGTAGCCGAGGGTGTGCAGGCGGGGCATCAGCCGCCGGCTGCACACGTCGACCGGCAGCACCCGGTCGTCGGTGCCGTGCGAGACGAACAGCCGGGGCCGGCCGTGCGTCACCAGCGGCGCGGCGAAGCCGGGCGAGAAGGCCACCACCGCGTCGACCAGGTCGCCGTTGGTCAGGCCCAGGGACAGGGCGTACGAGGCGCCGTCGGAGAAGCCGCCGACGGCCACCCCGTCCACCGGGTAGGCGCGGAGCGTCGCGGCCAGCAGCGCGTCGATCCGGGCCACGTCCGGGCCGTACCCCTCGGCGATCAGGTCCCAGGTGCTCGCCACGGCCTGCGGCGCGAGCAGCAGCAGCCGGTGCGCGTCGGCCAGCGGCAGCAGCAGGTCGAGGCCCTGCCGGGCCGAGCCGCCCGCGCCGTGCAGCAGCACCACCACCCGGTACGGCCCGGTGCCGCCGATCGGCACGTGGCGTAGCGCGGGCGGCCCGCCCGCCGGGTCGGGGACCTCGGCCGGACCGGTCGGACCGGGCGCGGTCACGGTGGTGGGACGGGCGGTCAACCGGCCGTGCCGGTAGCCCTCCTCGGGCTGCCGGTGCGGCGGCGCGGGTTCGGTCACCTCGCCCCCCTGTCGTCGGTCGGGTCGGGCGGCGGATACCCGGCTGCCGGCCGCTCAACCACGCGGCCGGCAGTGCCCGGACGCGGCTCAGGCGCTCTCGCGCGCCACGAGGGTCGAGGGGAACGCGGTCACCGGCGGCACCGGCCGGCCGTCCAGCACCGCGGTCGCCGCCGCGGTGGCGATCCGGGCCACCGGATGGGTGGCCGTGGTCAGCGCCGGGGTGCTCACGGCCGCGTACGGGATGTCGTCGAAGCCGGCCACCGCCACGTCGTGCGGGACCCGCAGCCCGCGCCCGCGCAGCGCGGCGATCACGCCCAGCGCGGTGGCGTCGCTGGCCGCGTAGATCGCGTCGGTGTCCGGCCAGCGGTCCAGCGCCTCCAGCGCCGCCCGGCCGCCCCGCGCGGCGGTGAAGTCGCCGGTGACCAGCCGCACCGGCAGCCCGGCCGCCCGCATCAGCCCCTGGTACGCGGTCACCGACCGCTCGGCGCAGCTCAGCCAGCGCGGGCCGGTGACCATGGCGATCCGGCGGCGCCCGCCGGCGTGCAGGTGGCGCAGCACCGCGTCGGCGCCGGCGGCGTTGTCGACGTCGAAGGAGGGTACGGACGGCGAGCCGGTGCCGATCGAGACGACCCGCCCGCGCAGCCCGGCGGGCACCGCGTCGAGCACCGGCGCGGTGGTGTTGACCAGCAGCACCCCGCAGACGCTGCGGTCGTCGCCGAGCCGGCGCAGCCCGGCCGGGGCGTCCAGCGGCAGCCACTCCAGGGCCACCCCCACCCCGTGCGGGGCGCACACCCGGGCCGCCGCGCTCACCAGCCGGTCCACGTACGGGTCGTCCAGCACGGTGGCGTCGGTGCCGGAGACCGCCACGACGAGGCGTACCCCGGCGCCCCGGACCAGCGCTCGGGCCGTGGTGTTCGGCACGTAGCCGAGCCGGTCGGCGGCCGCGCCGACCCGGTCCCGGGCATCCACCGAGGCGAACCCGTAGCCGCCGAGCACCCGGGAGGCGGTGGCCCGGGAGACCCCGGCCGCCCGGGCCACGTCGTCGAGGGTCACCGGGCGGCTGGTCGGCGTCTCCATGTCTGGTCCTCCCCGTGCTGGCCGTTCTGTCGGCATCATGCCCGCTCGGGGCCGGCCGGGGTAAGGGGTGGGAGCGTTTGTGGTGGTAGCGCTCTCAGGTGTGCGATGGTCGTCGGACGAACCTGTGGGGAGAGGACGACAGCACGGTGAGCAGCACCATCGACGCGCCGGCCGAGGCCAGCGCCGTGATCCCGCGGGCGGTCCTGGCCGCCCGCACCGGCGTGGCGGTCGTGTTCGCCCTGAACGGGCTGGCGGTGGCCACCTGGTTCGCCCGGGTGCCCGCGATCCGCGAGGCGCTCGGGCTCAGCGCCGGGCGGCTCGGCCTGCTGCTGCTGGCCATGTCGGCCGGCGCGCTGGTGGCCATGTCCACGGCCGGACTGGTCACCCTGCGGCTCGGCCCGGCCCGCACGGTGGCGGGCTCGACCGTGCTGGTGGCGCTCGGCCTGACGGGCGCCGGCCTCTCCGCCAGCCTGGCCGGTTCGCTGATCGGCGTCGTGGTGGGGCTCTTCGCCGTCGGTTACGGCTCCGGCACCTGCGACGTGGCGATGAACGTCGAGGGCGCCGCCGTGGAGAAGCGGCTCGGCCGGACGATCATGCCCAGGTTCCACGCCGCCTGGAGTCTCGGCTCGGTCGCCGGGGCCGGGCTGGGCGCGGGCGCGGCCCGGCTGGGCGTACCGGTGGGCTGGCACCTGCCCGTGATCGCGGCGGTGGTCCTGGCCGGCACGCTGCTCGGCGCCCGCGCCTTCCTGGCCGCCCCGGCCGAGCCGGCCGGTGCGGCCGACCCGGCCGCGCACCGGCGCGCGCTGCTGGCCACCTGGCGGGAGCCGCGCACCCTGCTCATCGGCCTGTTCGTGCTGGTGATGGCGTTCACCGAGGGCAGCGCGAACGACTGGCTGGCGGTGGCGTTCGTCGACGGGTACGGGGTGAGCGAGGCGGCCGGCGCCGCCGTCTTCGGGGTCTTCGTGGTCGGCATGACCCTCGGCCGGACAGCCGGCACCGTGGCGATCGACCGGTGGGGCCGGGTGCCGGTGCTCTTCGGCACCATCGGGCTGGCCGTCACCGGCGCCACGTGCGCAGTCCTGGCCGGCTCCGGGCCGCTCGCCGTGGCCGGCGTGGCGCTCTGGGGCATCGGCGCGTCGCTCGGCTTCCCGGTCGGGATGAGCGCCGCCGCCGACGACGAGGACCGGGCGCCGACCCGGGTCAGCGTGGTCGCCATGATCGGCTACACGGCGTTCCTCGGCGGCCCGCCGCTGCTCGGCTTCCTCGGTGACCGGCTGGGCATCCTGCACGCCCTCGGCGTGGTGCCGCTCCTGCTGCTGCCCATCCTCGCCCTGGTCCCGGTGCTGCGCCCACCGGCCCGCTGACCGACGGCCCGGCCGCGGCGGGCGGCCCGCGGGCCGTCAGCGGACCCTCACCCGGCTTCCAGCCGGTTGCCAGGAACGGGTGCTGCACTGGAGGGGACGCCGAGGAGAGGAGGCGGCCATGGGCTGGTTCAGCCGGCGGGCCACCGACCCGACGACCCCGACGAAGCTCGACCGGGAGGCGAACCGGGACGACCTGGCCGCGCTGGAGGCCTTCGTGACCAGCCGGCGCGGGGTGGAGTTCTACCTGGAACCGGAGACCACCGCCACCGACACCACCGTGGTGGCCATCGCCCACGACGGCGAGTGGATCCGCCGCCGCACCGGCTCGCCCCGGGCCGCCGCGAAGATCGCCCAGAAGCACGCGGTGCCGCTCTACGAGGCCGCCCGCACCGGCTATCCGGAGCGGATGCGGGCGTGGAACCGGGCGCATCCGGAGCGGCGCGCCCGCTGACCCGGCACGGTCAGCCGGCGCCCGCACCGGCCAGAGCGGCGCGCGCCTCGGCCAGCCGCAGCGGCTCGTCGTGGGCCGAGACGTACCAGGCGACGTCGTCGTCGAGCAGGCCGGCCGCGAGCGCCAGGTCGGGACCGTCCTCGGGGGTCCGCAGGTGCGCGGGCGGCGGGTACCAGCAGTCGCCGAGCAGCAGCACCCCGGAATCCGGCACCCGCACCACCGCGGAGTCCGGCGCGTGGCGCCCGCCCACGTGCCGGACCACCACTCCGGTGGGCAGGGTCAGCTCGTCGGCGAAGGTGCGCGTCGGCGGCAGCACCGCGAAGCCGTCCCAGGAGTCGACCGCCAGGGCCCGGGCCCGGAAGCTGTGCCCGAGCCGCGGGTTCTCGCGGACCTGCTCGCGCAGGTAGCGGTGGCTCCACGGCCGGGCCGCCTCGGCGCGCAGCAGGGCCACCCCCGACTCGTGCCCCACGATCTCCACCTCCGGCCAGGCGCAGGCGCCCCAGACGTGGTCCCAGTGGTGGTGGGTGTAGACCAGCCAGCGCGGCTCCGGCAGCCCGGCCGCCGCCAGCGCGGCCCGGACCTCCCGGGCGTGGGCGGGGCTCTGGCCCGCGTCGACGATCACACTTCCGCGGTCGTCGGCGACCACCGCCACGGTCGGGCGGACCGCGAACGGGTCGGGATCGCCGGGGAACAACCAGACCCGGCCGGCGAGATGTCGCAGCGTCACAGGCAATTCCTCCCCGCTTCGTGTCAGGTGATCCACAGTCGAGCGCGATGTTATCGGGCGGCCGCCGCTCCCGGCCGCCCCGGCTGCGACGATGCGGTCGTCCGGGGTGCCGGCGGACGGGCGCCGACAAGCACGCCACGGGCCGCCGGAATGTCGCCGTTCCCATCGACCCGGGCCATTGCCATCGGGGTGACGGGCGACGAAGTCCCATCGACCGCTGCGGATTCCGCGGGTCGGCCGGAGGGCGGGGGACCCGGCGTTGACCCGCGCCGGGCGGCTGTGGCAGCATTCGCGGCCTGACGGCAGTGAAGGAAGCCGGTGCGATTCCGGCGCGGTCCCGCCACTGTCACCGGGGAGCGATCCCCCCTCGTGAGTCACGGCCGTGCGTGCGCGGTTGGAAGGCCGGGGGTGAGCGTCGATCCGGGAGCCAGGATACTTCGGCCGTCGGAGAGCCCCAGGGCGTGGACACCCGAGGAGGAACCGATGCACGGCCTTTCCGCCATCGACGACGATCGTCGTATCCGGCCGTCGCGCACCGACGCGCCGCTGACCGCTCACTCCGCCGCCCCGCAGGCCACCGCGCCGCGCGCCGGGCGGGCCCGCGCCGTCCGCCGCTGATCGCCCCGCCGGGCTCCGCACCCGGCCGGGCGCCCCTGCCGACCCGCCGTCGGTGAGCCGCCCGCCGGACCCGCGTACCCGCCGCATCCGCACCCACCCCCGCCCGCCGCCGGCCCCGCCGCGCCGCCGGGCGTCACGCTCCGGAGCCGTCCGTGCGCATCCTGCTGCTCTCCACCGCCGACACCGACCTGCTCGCCGCCCGCGCCAGCGGCGCCGACTACCGGCTGGCCAACCCCGCCCGGGTTGCCGCCGACGCCGTGCCCGCGCTGCTCGACGGCGTCGACCTGGCCGTCGTACGCCTGCTCGGCGGCCGGCAGGCGTGGCCGGACGGCCTCGCCGCGGTGCTCGGCTCCGGCGTGCCCACGGTCGTGCTCGGCGGCGAGGCGGTGCCCGACGCGGAGCTGATGGCGGCGTCCACGGTGGCCACCGGGGTGGCCGCCGAGGCGCTCGCCTACCTGGTCGAGGGTGGCCCGGAGAATCTCGCCGAGCTGGCCCGGTTCCTCTCCGACACGGTGCTGCTCACCGGCGAGGGCTTCGCCCCGCCCGCGCCCACCCCGCCGCACGGGATCCTCGGCCCCGATCCGGCGCCTGACGGCCGGCCCGTGGTCGGCATCGTCTTCTACCGGGCGCACGCCCTCGCCGGGAACACCGCCTTCGTCGAGACCCTGGCGGGCGCGGTGACGGCGGCCGGCGGCCAGCCGTTGCCGGTGTTCTGCGGCTCGCTGCGCGGCCTCGCACCGGGCGCGGGCCCGCTCGAGCTGTTCGCGCGGTGCGACGCCCTGGTGGTGACGGTGCTCGCGGCCGGCGGGACGGTCGCCGCGGACGCCTCCGGGGGCGGCGACGAGGACGCCTGGGACGTCGGCGCCCTCGCCGCCCTGGACGTGCCGATCGTCCAGGCGCTCTGCCTGACCAGCGACCGCGACCGGTGGGCGGCAAGCGACGCCGGACTGTCCCCGTTGGACGCCGCCATGCAGGTCGCCATCCCCGAGTTCGACGGCCGGATCGTCACCGTGCCGTTCTCGTTCAAGCGGATCGACGCCGACGGGCTCTCGGTCTACCAGCCCGACCCGGAGCGGGCCGCCCGGGTCGCCGGCATCGCCGTCCGGCAGGCCCGGCTGCGGCACGTGCCGAACGCCGACAAGCGGCTGGCCGTCGTGCTCAGCTCGTACCCGACGAAGCACTCCCGGGTCGGCAACGCGGTCGGCCTGGACACTCCGGCCTCGGCGGTCCGGCTGCTCGCCGCCCTGGCCGAGGCCGGCTACCACGTGGGCGACGGCCCGGTGCCGGACGACGGCGACGCCCTGATCCACGCCCTGATCGCCGCCGGCGGGCACGACGTCGAGTGGCTCACCCCCGAACAGCTCGCCGCCGCCGAGGCGCGGGTGCCGGGGGAGACCTACCGGCGCTGGTTCGAGGCGGTGCCCGCCGCCCTGCGGGAGCGGATGCGGGAGCACTGGGGCGAGCCGCCCGGCCGGCTCTACACCGACGGCGGTGACGTCGTCCTCGCCGGGCTGCGCTTCGGCAACGTGGCGCTGCTCATTCAGCCGCCCCGCGGTTTCGGCGAGAACCCCGTGGCCATCTACCACGACCCGGACCTGCCGCCCAGCCACCACTACCTGGCCGCGTACCGCTGGCTGGCCGCGCCGGTCGCCGACGGCGGCTTCGGCGCGGACGCCGTGATCCACCTCGGCAAGCACGGCACCCTGGAATGGCTGCCCGGCAAGGGCCTCGGCCTGGCCGCCGACTGCGCCCCCGACGCGGTCCTCGGCGACCTGCCGCTGGTCTACCCGTTCATCGTCAACGACCCCGGCGAGGGCACCCAGGCCAAGCGCCGCGCGCACGCCGTGGTGGTCGACCACCTGGTGCCGCCGATGGCCCGCGCCGAGACCTACGGCGACCTGGCGAAGCTCGAACAGCTCCTCGACGAGTACGCCACCGTGCAGGCCCTCGACCCGGCCAAGGCGCCCACCGTGCAACGGCAGATCTGGGAACTCGTGCGCGCCGCCGAACTGCACCACGACCTGCACCAGACCGAGATGCCCGGCGCGGACGACTTCGACGACTTCGTGCTGCACCTCGACGGCTACCTCTGCGAGGTCAAGGACGTGCAGATCCGCGACGGCCTGCACGTCCTCGCCGAGGCGCCCGCCGGGGAGGCCCGGGTCAACCTGGTCCTCGCCGTGCTGCGCGCCCCGCAGGTGTGGGGCGGGGTCCGCGCGCTGCCCGGGCTGCGCCAGGCCCTCGCCGCG
>NZ_JBEXLR010000067.1:0-34013 GCF_040610095.1 Micromonospora sp. NPDC004540 | reverse complement strand
TTTCATGTCCCTGCGGGCGGGGGGGGGGGCTCCGGCCCCCCCGCCGCTCAGTCCTCGGCGCGCTGCCGGGCGGCGTCCATGCGCGCCCGGGCGCCGTCCAGCCAGCGCTGGCAGATGCCGGCGAGCTGCTCGCCGCGCTCCCAGAGCGCCAGCGACTCCTCCAGCGAGGTGCCGCCCGCCTCCAGCCGCTCGACCACCGAGGCCAGCTCGGCCCGGGCCTGCTCGTAGCTGAGCTGCTCGTCCTTCTTGGTGTCAGTCATCGGGTCCCATCTCATCAGCCGTCCACGGTGGCGCTCAGCTCGCCCTCGGCGAGGCGTACCCGCAGCGGGTCGCCCTTGGCCACCTCGGACGCGGCGCGGACGACGTGCCCGTCGGCGCGCTGGACGATGGCGTAGCCCCGGTCGAGGGTTGCCGCGGGGGAGAGGGCGCGCAGCCGGGCCAGGGTGTGCCGCAGGTCGTCGCCGGCGGCGCCGAGCCGGTGGTCCAGGCAGCGGCCGGCCCGGTCGCGCAGCGCGGTGACCTCGGTGGCCCGCTGGTCGACCATCACCTGCGGGCGGGCCAGCACCGGCCGGGAGCGGAGCAGGTCGAGCCTGTGCTGCTCCCGGTCGACCAGGTTGCGCACCGCCCGCTCCAGCCGGGACCGGGCCTGGCCGATGAGGCGGACCTCCTCGGCGAGGTCGGGCACGATGCGCTTCGCCGCGTCGGTCGGCGTCGAGGCGCGCACGTCGGCGACGTAGTCGAGCAGCGGCGTGTCGGTCTCGTGGCCGATCGCGCTGACCACCGGCGTGCGGCAGGCGAAGACCGCCCGGCAGAGCGCCTCGTCGGAGAAGGGGAGCAGGTCCTCGATGCCGCCGCCGCCCCGGGCGATGATGATCACGTCGACCGTCGGGTCGGCGTCGAGCACCTTGAGCGCGCCGACGATGTCGGGCACCGCGCTCGGGCCTTGCACCGCCACGTTGACGGTCCGGAACTCGACCGCCGGCCAGCGGCGGCGGGCGTTGGTGAGCACGTCCCGCTCGGCGGCCGAGGCGCGGCCGGTGATCAGGCCGATCCGGCCGGGCAGGAACGGCGGCCGGCGCTTGCGGGACCGGTCGAAGAGCCCCTCGGCGGCCAGCAGCTTCTTGAGCTTCTCCAGCCGGGCCAGCAGCTCGCCCAGCCCGACCTGGCGGATCTCGTCGGCGCGCAGGCTGAGCGTGCCCCGGGCGGCGTAGAACTCGGGCTTGGCGTGCAGCACCACCCGGGCGCCCTCGCGCAGCTCCGGCGCGCCCGCGTCGAGCACGTCGCGGTTGGTGGTGACGGTCAGGCTCAGATCCGCCGACGGGTCACGCAGGGTGAGGAAGACCGTGCTCGCCCCCGGCCGCCGACTGATCTGCGCGACCTGCCCGTCGACCCAGACCCACCCCAGCCGGGCGATCCAGGCCCCGATCTTCTGGCTCACCACCCGGACCGGCCACGGCTCCTCGGACGTGCTCCGCTCCCCCTCGCTCACCCGCCCACCCTAAGCCCCACCCCCGACGCCACCCGCGTCGATCATGAGGTTGACGGCGATGTCGATCTCCGGAACGGCCGCTAACCTCATGATCGACGCCTCCGGCGGGGGCGGCCAGGGGGGTTGCAGCCGCTGTCGGGGGAAGAGCGGGCACGTACGATGGTCGGGTGACTGAGGCTGAGACGACTCCCCGGACCGGCAAGCGCGTGCTCCTGGCCAAGCCCCGCGGCTACTGCGCGGGCGTGGACCGGGCGGTGCAGACCGTCGAGGAGGCGCTGAAGCTCTACGGCGCGCCGATCTACGTCCGCAAGCAGATCGTGCACAACAAGCACGTGGTGCGGACGCTGGAGGCCAAGGGCGCGATCTTCGTGGAGGAGAACGAGGAGGTGCCGGAGGGCGCCACCGTCATCTTCTCCGCGCACGGTGTGGCCCCCGAGGTCTACGAGCAGGCCCAGGCGCGCTCGCTCAAGGCGATCGACGCGACCTGCCCGCTGGTCACCAAGGTGCACCAGGAGGCCCGGCGGTTCGCCGCCGAGGACTACGACATCCTGCTGATCGGCCACGAGGGGCACGAGGAGGTCATCGGCACCGCCGGTGAGGCGCCCGCGCACATCCAGCTGGTCGACGGCCCGGACGGCGCCGACAAGGTCACCGTGCGCGACCCGGAGAAGGTCGTCTGGCTCTCCCAGACCACCCTCTCGGTCGACGAGACCCTGGAGACGGTGGCCCGGCTCAAGCAGCGGCTGCCGCTGCTCCAGTCGCCGCCCAGCGACGACATCTGCTACGCCACCTCCAACCGGCAGCACGTGGTGAAGGAGATCGCCCCGGACTGCGACGTGGTGATCGTGGTGGGCTCGCGGAACTCCTCCAACTCGGTCCGGCTGGTCGAGGTGGCGGTGGATGCCGGCGCCCGGGCCGGTCACCTGGTCGACTTCGCCCACGAGATCGACGACGCCTGGCTGGAGGGGGCCCGCACCGTGGGCCTGACCTCGGGCGCCAGCGTGCCGGACGAGCTGGTCCAGCAGGTGCTCGCGCACCTGGCCGAGCGCGGCTTCGCCGACGTCGAGGAGATCACCACCGCCAACGAGCGGCTGACCTTCTCGCTGCCGCAGGAGCTCAAGCGGGACCTGAAGGCCGCCGCGGCCCGCGGCTGACCGGCCGGGAACGAAACGCCCACCGACCACGTCCAACCGGTCATGAAGACTCCTCGGACGGTGCTCGTCGCCCTGCTGGCCGGCGCGGCGCTGACCGCCTGCGCCGGTCCGGGCACCGAGCCCGCCGGACCCACCTCGACGGGAGCCGCCCCGGTGACCAGCCAGCCCGACCCCGGCCCCAGCATCGGCCCGAGCCGCCCCGACCCCACCTGGAAGGGCGGCCCGTCGAAGCCGCCCGGCCCCGGCGCCACCACGCTCACCGGCACGATCCGCGCCGGTGTCGAGCCGAACTGCCTGCTGATCGACGACCACCTGCTGATCGGCGGCCCCCGCGACCTGCTCCGGCCCGGCGCCCGGGTGGAGGTCACCGGCCGCTCGGAGCCGGGCATGATGACCACCTGCCAGCAGGGCACACCCTTCGTCGTGGAATCCGCCCGCCGCGCCTGACCCGCACCCGGGGAACCGGGCCGGAAAACGGCGGAGCCCCGCCCCCCGGAGGGGGCGGGGCTCCTGACGTCAGCGGGTCAGTTGACCGCGCCGACCTCCACCGAGCCACGGCCGACGACCGCGCCCTCGATGGTGGTGACGGCCAGGTCACCGTAGAGCTGCCGGCCGGCGGCCGGGGTGGACTTGGCGGTCACCGTGCCGGTCAGGGTGGCGGTGGCGCCGTTGGCCAGGGCCAGCGGGGTGCTGGGGGCGGAGAGCGTGCCCAGCGCCGGGGCGGCGAACGAGTCGCGGTAGTCGTACGCGGTGGTCGGGTCGCTCACCGCGTAGCCGTCCACGACCACCCGGTAGGTGCCGGCGGCCGGGTTGGACAGCGTGACCGCCTCCTCCGAGTCGCCGTCGGCCGACTGGCCCACCCGGGTCGCGCCGAGGAAGACCGACAGGTCCAGGTCGGCGCTCAGGTCGGACGGGCTGCCGATCCGGGCGGTGAACGAGGTGGCCCCCGCCGGGACGTCCACCGTGTATTCCTGGCGACCGCCCTGGGCGATGCTCGGCCGCTCGGCGTGCACGCTGGCCAGCGGGCCGCCGACCCCGGTCACCTGGACCGGGCCGAAGGTGTTGGTCAGGCCCCAGCTCACCTCGGTCGGGGTGCCGGCGGTCACCGACGGCAGCTCGACCACGGCCGGCTCGACCTTGACGCCCTGCACCCGCGCCTGGAGCTGGAACGGGTTGTCCAGCGCCGGCGAGGTGCGCCGGGCCTCGACCTCGATCTCCCAGACGCCCGGGATCGGGTTCTGGTAGTCCCGCTCCTGCGGCTTGCAGGCGGCGGCGTCGGAGAAGTTGGTGTAGCAGGCGGTGCTCGCGGTGCTCTCGACCGGCACGCCGTACGGGTTGATGGCGATGAACCGGGTCTGCGAGCCGGTGGCGATGCCGGAGAGGTTGACCTGGAGCGCGCCCGCGCCCTCCGGAACCGTCACGAAGTACGAGGCGAAGCCGTTCCGCTCGACCGAGCCACCCGCGGAGAACGAGTAGGCCGGGGCGGAGACCGCGGTCGGGGCGACCACGACGGTGGCGACCTCGAAGTCGACCACCGAGGTGCTCGGGTCGTCGACCGTCATGATCGCGCCGTGCGCGCCGGGGGTCAGCGGCTTGGCCTTCACCTTGACCGTGACGGTCTTGTTCAGCGGCAGCCACACGACCGCGGGGGCCGAGAAGGTGCCGTCGTTGCCGCGGAACGCGACGGTGTGCTCGAGACCCTTGTTCGGGCCGCTGGTGCGGGTCAGCTTGACCTCGTAGTAGCGGCTCTCCTTGACCTTCTGCCCGCCGTTGCCGACCGCGCAGCGGTTGTAGACGCCGGTGCCCACGTTCGGGTTCGGCTCGAACACGCCGGAGTCCTTGTTGTACTTCGTCAGGTTCCCCGACAGCTCGGTGCAGACCGGGGCCGCGGAGGTGTAGGTCCGGGTCTGCACGCCCGCGGCCAGCAGGTCCCACGCGCCCGGCACGTTGAACATTCCGTAGCCCTGGCCGTACGTCGGGACGCCCGCGATCGGCTTGGCGGAGGTGTAGATGGCGCGGCGCAGCGCGGCCGGGGTGACCCCCTTGTCGGTCGCCTTGGCCGCCGACAGCAGCAGCGCGGCGGCGCCGGCGGCCTGCGGCGAGGCCATCGAGGTGCCGTTCAGCATCTGGTAGCCGGGGGGCAGCGGGTAGCCGGCCTCGGGCACCGGGTTGCCGGGCTGCCAGGTCGGCGCGGTGGAGATGGCCGAGCCGGGGGCGGTCACGTTGGGCTTGAAGCCGCCGTCCTCACGCGGGCCGCGGGAGGAGAAGTTGAACAGCGCGTTCTCCTTGCGGACCACCGACCCGTAGTTGGCCAGCCAGGTGTCCTTGCTGACGCTCGCCGCCACGCTGACCACGTTGCTGGCGACGGAGGGGTCGCCGACGGTGTTCAGGCCCGGGCCGGAGTTGCCGGCCGAGATGAACATCTGCACGCCGTAGGTGGTGATCAGCTCGTCGTAGAGGTTGGCGCGGGCGTTGGCGCCGTCGTTCAGCGCCGGCAGGCCGCCGATCGACATGTTGACCACGTCGACCTTGCGGTTGACCACGAGGTCGACCATGCCGGTGGTGAGCGCCGCGGCGGTGCAGCCGCCGCCCCACGAGCAGGCCCGGGCGGAGACCAGCTTGGCGCCCGGGGCGGCGCCGTCGAGGGCGCTGTTGCCCAGCATGTCGTTGGCGGCGGTGATGCCGGCGACGTGGGTGCCGTGGGTCGCCTCGATGATGCCGATGTTGACGTAGTCGTAGTACGGGCCGGCCTGGCCGTCCGCCGGCGTGATGTCCACGTTCCGGCGGTACTCGACCACGAACGGGATCTGCTCGCGCACCGCGGTGGCCGGGTTGTCCGTGCCGAAGTGGCCGACCTGGAACTTCTCCTTGTACGGCCGCATGAGCTCGTCGTCGGTGAAGTCGTTGTTCTGGTTGGCGTCGACCCGGATGTCGCCGTTCACCGGGTTGTAGAGGATGCCCCAGAAGTCGGTGGTGTCACCGTCGCGGTTGACGTCGCCCCGCGCGTCGTCCAGCGCGGTGATGTTCTCCCGGAAGACGTTGAACTTGTAGGCGCCGGCCGGCGCGGTCCAGGTGCCCAGCGTGTTGGTGAACGAGGGGCCCGCCACGTCGCTGGCCATCGCGCGCCAGGAGGCGTCCTCGAGCGGGTCCGTCGCGGTGACCCAGTCGACGATCTTGCGCTCGCCCGTGGTGGTCTTCTGCAGCGCCGGCTGGTCCAGGTCCACCCCGGAGTCCATGATGCCGATGGTGACGCCGCGGCCGTCCCACGTCGGGTGCGCGGCCTTGAAGGCCTCCGCGCCGGTCTCGTTGGTCGGCATGTACGGGTTGACCGCGCCGGTGTCGGCGCCCGGACCGGCAAGCGTCTCGCCCTGCTCGGCGGTCTTCGCGCCGGCCGGGGCGGCCTCGGGGGCCGGGTCGGGGAGCTTGATGGTCTCGTCGAGGTCGACGGCGGAGACGCCGGGGAGCGTCGCGGCCTTGAGGACCTTCGCGGTCGGGACCTTGGCCAGCACGTAGCCGACCTGGTCGTAGCGCTGGCTCACCGAGGCGCCCAGGCCGGCCAGCCCGTCGGCGACCTTCTTGGCCGAGCCCTTCTTGGCGGCGATGATCAGGGTGACGGTCGGAGCGTGCTTCGCCTCCGCCTCGTCCAGCAGCTTGGCGTCGTGGGCGCCCAGCGTCTCGGCGGCGGTCGGCTGCGAGGCGTCGGGGGCGGCGGCGGGGGCTGCGCTCGCGGTCGCGGCGCCACCCCCGACGGTCATGGCGCCGGCCGCCAGGACCGAGGCGAAGAGCGCGGCGGAGGTACGCCGGCTCCGGTTGCGGGGTTGACTCACGTTCTCTTCCTCCAGAGAACAGGGCCCTACAGAAAACAGGGCACACGTGACCGTGATCCTTCGGCCTGGTCCCTGTCGGTGTCACTACTCCGAAGTAGGTTGTGACCACTCCGTGACGAGGATCGGCCGTCATCGTCACGTTGAGCGTGTCAACCGTCGATGCCTGCCGGCCGATCGGCCGATGTGGACACGCCCTCCACCAGCTCCGGGGCCTGCGGCTGGCGGGGTGCCAGCTCGACCTGTGCCGGGGCGGCCAGCTCCTGGTCGGAGACGCCAAGCTCGGCCAGCTTGCGGGCGCTGACCAGCACCCGCGCCTCCAGCGAGCCGACCGCCCGGTTGTAGGCGGTGACCGCCCCGCTCAGCGCGCCGCCGAGCTTGCCGACGTGGTCGCCCAGGGTGGACAGCCGCCCGTAGAGCTCGCGGGCCAGCGAGTGCACGGTGGCCGCGTTGCGGGCCAGCGCCTCCTGCCGCCAGGAGTAGGCCACCGTGCGCAGCAGCGCCACCAGGGTGGCCGGCGTGGCCAGCACCACGTTGCGGGCGAAGGCGTGCTCCAGCAGCGACGGGTCACGCTGCAACGCCACGTCGAGGAACGGGTCGGCCGGCACGAACAACACCACGAACTCCGGGGTCTGGTCGAACGCCGCCCAGTAGGTCTTGGCGGCCAGCCCGTCGACGTGCGCCCGCAGGTGCCGCGCGTGCGCGTCGAGGTGGGTGTCGCGGCCCCGCTCGTCGCGCGCCTCCATGGCGGTCAGGTAGGCCTCGAAGGGGGCCTTGGCGTCGACCACCACCGTGCGGCCGCCGTGCAGCCGGACCACCAGGTCGGGCCGGACCCCCTGGTGGTCGGTGGCCGCCGTGACCTGCTCGTTGAAGTCGCAGTGCTCCAGCATGCCGGCCGCCTCGACGATCCGGCGGAGCTGGTGCTCACCCCAGCGGCCGCGCACCTGCGGGGCGCGCAGCGCCGCGACGAGCTGCTTGGTCTCGGTGCGCAGCTCGCCGGAGACCGCGCTCATCGAGCGCACCTGCTCGCGCAGCTCGGCGTAGGCGTCGACCCGGTCGCGCTCCAGCTCGGCGACCCGCTGCTCGTAGCGGCGGAGGGTGTCGTGCAGCGGGGCCACCGCCCGGGCCACCGCCTCCTGGGACTGCGCGGTCGCCTCGTAGCTGAGCGCCCGCATGGACTGCTCCAGCCGCCCCTCGCCCTCCCGGGTGGCGGCCAGGGTCGCCTCCAGCCGGGCGATCTCGGTCGCCGAGCGGGACCGGGCGGCCAGCCAGCCCACCGCGCCGCCCGCGGCGAGGCAGAGCACCACCACGGCCAGCGTCGAGAAGCTCATGCCGAAGAGCTTGCCAAACGGGTACGACGTGCGCCCGCTGGGTACGTTCGAGGTCATGGAGGTTGCCCTGTGGGTGGTCCTGATCCTGATGCTCGGAGGTGCACTGGTGATCTGGCGGTGGTTGAGCGGGTCCCGGCGGTCCACCGAGCTGGCCGACGCGCGCGCTGAGGCGCAACGCTGGTACGAGCGGCTCGGCGGGCAGTTGATGAACCTGCACGGGGACGCCCCCGCGGTCCGCCAGGCGCTGGCCGACGCGGGCGAGCGCTACAACGCGGCCGGCTCCCAGCTGGAGCAGGCGGGCACCCCGCACCAGTTCGCGCTGGCCCGGGAGACCGCGCTGGAGGGGCTGGCCTACATCCGGGCGGCGCGGACCGCCATGGGCATCGACCCGGGCCCGGAGCTGCCGCCGCTGGCCGCCGCCCGCGGCGCGGGCATGCTCACCAAGGAGCGCGAGGTCAACGTGCAGGGGCAGACCTACCGGGCCGGCCCCCAGCCGGGCAACCAGACGCCCTACTACTACCCGGGCGGGAACTGGCAGGGCCGGCCGGTGCCGGCCGGCTGGTACTCGACGCCGTGGTGGAAGACGGCGCTGGGCACCGGGGCCGGCGTGCTCGGCGGCATCCTGATCGCCGACGCGCTCTTCTCGCCCGCCTTCGCCGACCCGGGCTACGGCTACGAGGCCGGCTACCAGGAGGGCTTCAACGACGGCCAGGACCAGGGCGGCGACCAGGGCGGCGACCAGGGCGGCGACCAGGGCCAGGACTTCGGGGACCAGGGCCAGGACTTCGCCGGCCAGGGCGACTACTCCGGGGGCTACGGCGGCGGGGACTTCGGCGGCGACTTCGGTGGGGGCGACTTCGGCGGCGGGGACTTCGGCGGCGGCGGCGACTGGTAACCGCGACGCCCGGATGACGAAGGCCCCGGTCGGCGCGACCGGGGCCTTTCCGTCGATCGGGGTCAGCCGGTGTTGCGCATGCCGGCGGCGATGCCGTTGACCGTGGTGAGCAGCGCCCGCTCCAGCGCCGTGCCGTCGTTGGGGGCGCGGCGCCCGCCCGGCGCGGTGGCCACGGC
Source organism: Micromonospora sp. NPDC004540 (assembly GCF_040610095.1). NCBI lineage: Bacteria > Bacillati > Actinomycetota > Actinomycetes > Micromonosporales > Micromonosporaceae > Micromonospora > Micromonospora sp. NPDC004540. The sequence goes on along the minus strand of NZ_JBEXLR010000067.1, from coordinate 25,144 downwards.
GCGGCCCGCGGCGCCGGAGTCGCGGTACTGGCGCAGTAGCGCCACCTGGAGGTGGTGCAGCGGCTCCAGGTAGGTGTCCCGCACGGCGAGGGTGCGCTGGAGCACGGGCGAGTTGTCCAGCAGGGCCGGCGTGGCGGTGACCGCCAGCACCTCCTGCTTGGTCAGCTCGTACTCCTGCTCGATCTTCTCGAAGATCGGGTGCAGCTTCTTCGGGACCAGGGTCTCCACGTAGCGCCGGGCGATGGTCAGGTCGGTCTTGGTCAGCATCATCTCGACGTTCGACAGGAACGTGCGGAAGAAGTGCCAGTTCCGGTTCATCTCGGCGAGCACGTCCTCCAGGCCGGCCGCCCGCGCGGCGGCCAACCCCGAGCCCACGCCGAACCAGCCGGGCACGATCTGCCGGGTCTGCGTCCAGCCGAACACCCAGGGGATGGCCCGCAGGCCGGCCAGCCCGGCACCGGTGTTCGGCCGCTTCGCCGGCCGGGAGCCGATGTTCAGCGCGCCGAGCAGCTCGGTGGGGGTGGAGGCCCAGAAGTAGGCCGGCAGGTCCGGGTCCTCGACCAGCGACCGGTAGGACCGGAAGGCCGACTCGGAGACCACGTCCATGGTGGCGTCCCAGCGCTCCAGCATCTCGGCCGGCTGCCGGGGCGCGGTGTGCAGCAGCGTCGCCTGGAGCACCGCCGCGACGGTCAGCTCCAGGTTTTCCCGGGCCAGGGCGGGCAGCGTGTACTTGTCGGAGATGACCTCGCCCTGCTCGGTCACCTTGATCGCGCCGTCGAGCGTGCCGTACGGCTGGGCCAGGATGGCGTCGTGGGTGGGGCCGCCGCCCCGGCCGACCGTGCCGCCCCGACCGTGGAAGAGCCGCAGGTGCACGCCGTGCCGGGCGGCCACGTCCCGCAGCGCGCGCTGGGCCCGGTGGATGGACCACTGGCTGGTGGTGATGCCGGCCTCCTTGTTGGAGTCGGAGTAGCCGAGCATCACCTCCTGCACGTCGCCCCGGGCCGCCACCAGCGCCCGGTAGGCCGGCAGGGACAGCAGCTCGTCGAGCAGCTCGCCGCCGGTGTTCAGCTCGGCCGGGGTCTCCAGCAGCGGCACGAAGCCGATCCGGGCCCGGCCGCTGTGCGCGTCGACCAGGCCGGCCTCGCGGGCCAGCACCACGGCGGCGAGCACGTCGTCCACGCCGAGGGTCATCGAGATGATGTACGACTCGATCACCTCGGCGCCGAACCGGTCCTGCGCCTCGCGGATCGCCCCGAACACGTCGAACGTCTTCTGCGCCGCCTCGGTGAGCGGGCTGTCCAGGGTGGAGAGGGGCCGGCGGCCGGCCAGCTCGTCGGCGAGCAGCTTGGTGCGCTCCAGCCGGGTCAGCGACGGGTAGTCGGACACCTCGCCGACCGCCGCGTAGAGCTGGGCGAGCACCGCGTGGTGCGCCTCGGCGTGCTCGCGGACGTCCATGGTCGCCAGGTGCAGCCCGAACGCGGAGACCGTACGGATGGTCGAGGCGAGCCGGCCCACGGCGGTGAGCTGCCCGGAGTTGCGGGCCAGCGACGCGCGCAGCAGCTCCAGGTCGGCGATCAGCTCGGCCGAGCCGCGGTAGTCCCGCCCCGGCACGTGTGGGGTGCCGGTGCGCAGCCGCTCCCGGGTGTTGGCCAGCTTGGCCTTCACGCACCGCGCCTTGAGCCGGTAGGGCTCCTCGGCGTTGACCCGGCGGAACCGGGGTGCCACCTCGGGCAGCGCGTCCAGGTCGGCGGCGAGGCTGGCGGAGAGGTCGAGGGAGACCGCGCGCAGCCGGCGGGAGACGCTGACCTCGTTGATCAGCTGGTCCATCGCCTTCTCGGTGGCCTCGATGCCGTGCTCGTGCTGGATGCGCAGCACCTCGCGGGTGACCGTCGGGGTGACGAACGGGTTGCCGTCGCGGTCGCCGCCGATCCAGGTGCCGAAGGTCAGCGGGCGGGCGGTCGGCGAGGTCTCCACGCCGAGGGTGCGCAGCGTGTCGGCGAGGTCGTCGAGCACCTGCGGGGCGGCCTCGGCGTGCAGGTCGCGCAGGTAGTAGATGGCGTTGCGGGCCTCGTCGGTCGGGTCCGGCCGGTCCAGCCGCAGCTCGTCGGTCTGCCACATCAGGTCGAGCAGCTCGGCCAGGCGCCGGTTGGCCGGCCCCTCGTCGCTGGCGCCGTAGAGGATCGCGTTGGCGGTCTCGGCATCCAGCTCGTCGGCGACCGCGCGCAGCTTGGACAGGATGGACCGGCGGGCCGCCTCGGTGGGGTGGGCGGTGAAGACCGGGCGTACGGCGAGCCGGCGGGCCGCGGCGGCGATCTCCTCGGCCGGTACCCCGCGCTCGGCGATCATCTTGGCCGCCTGGTCCAGCCAGCCGCCGTGGGTGGCCCGCCGTCGGCGCAGGTCGCGGGCCCGGTGCACCTGCTCGGTGATGTTGGCCAGGTGGAAGTAGGTGGAGAAGGCCCGGGCCAGCTTGGTGCCGGTGGTGACGTCGAGCCCGGCAAGGCGCTGGGCGGCGGCCGGCGGGTCGGAGCGGACCTGGGCCCGGATCTCCTCGACGAGGTCGAGCAGCGGCCGGCCCTCCTGCCGGGCGAGGGTCTGCCCGAGCAGCGTGCCGAGGCGGCGGATGTCGGCCCGGAGAGCGGCGTCGGGGCCGTCGTGGTCGTGCTGGTCGGTCACGGTGCGCTCCTTACGCGAGTACGAAGGACAGCGCTGTCCGACTCTCTGGATGGTATCCGCGCGAGCCCCGGCGCACGGAGGGGGACCGCGTGATGATCTGCACTCTGGGACGGGTCGACCGGCTCAGCCATGGGCCGGCGCGCCGGGGGTGTCGGGGCGGGATCGGCCGGCGCGGACCGCGCGCCGGTGCGCCCGGAAGATCGTCGCGGTGACCAGCCCGAGCAGCCCGACCAGGGCCCAGAGGGTGAGCCCGGTCAGGGTCCAGCCCATCGAGCGGCGGTCGAAGTAGACCGCCGACTTGATCAGGTCGGTGGCCAGGCCGGGAACGTTCCACCGGTGCATGCCGCGCAGCCAGGCCGGCAGGAACTCCGGGGCGTAGATGCCGCCCGAGCCGGGATTGCCGAGCACCACCAGCAGCAGGATCACCAGCCCGGTGCCGAGCAGGCCCAGCCACGCCTGCACGGCGCTGGCGATCATCGCGGCGGCGAAGACCGCGAGCGCGCCGACCGCCGCGACGGCGGGGATGTCGTGGTGCCAGACGTCGAGCACCGGGCCGACCACGGTGGCGCCGACGATCCCCAGCACGACCGAGTAGACCGCCAGGGCGGCGATCCGCAGCCCGGCCCGGGGCAGGCTAACCGGGGCGGTGCCGGTCCGCAGGCCCAGCGCGGTGGAGGCCAGGTAGCCGCCGAGCACGTAGCCGACCGCCAGGTAGAAGGGGACCAGCCCGCGCGGGTCGGTCGGCTGCACCGGCACCTCGTCGGTGACCTGGATCGGCAGGTCGGCCTGCCGGGCGGCCTGGCCGAGCACCTGGGTCACCAGTTCGGTGGCGGCCGGGGCGGAGGCGCTGGCCGTGGCCAGGCGCAGCCCGTTGTCCGGGCCGGAGGTGAGCACGCCGTACACCTCGCGGGCCGTGAGGCCGTCGTCGGCGGCGCCCGGGTCGTCGTACTCGATGGGTTCGATCTTGTCGGTGCGCTGGCGGACCGCGGCCAGCACGGCCTGGGCGCGCTGGTCGCCGAGGACCACCCCGACGGGCACGTCGTGGGGGCGGGGTTGGTGGAGCGCGCCGACGTAGGCGGCGATGAACGCGGTGGCCAGGGCGAGGGTGCCGAGCAGCAGCGCCGCCGTGCGGGGCAGCCAGTCGCGTACCGGAAGGTTCCGCTGCGCCTCGTCCACGCGCCCAGCCTATTGCCCACATATGCCCGGCCCGTGCGGTTTCATCCGGGCGGAATTCGCTGGCCCGGCCCGATAGCTTCGGATCATGACGCTGCCCAGCTACCCCCCGAAGCCGAAGCCGGGCGACCGGGTCGCGGTCGTCTCGCCCTCCGCCGGCCTGCCGGGCCTCTTCCCGCACGTCTACGAGCTGGGCCTGCGCCGGCTCCGCGAGGAGTTCGGGTTGGAGCCGGTGGAGTATCCGACCACCCGGCAGCTGGGGGCCGACCCGCGGGACCGGGCGCGCGACCTGACCGCCGCCTTCGCCGACCCGAGCATCACCGCGGTGCTCGCCACGGTCGGCGGGGACGACCTGGTCACGGTCACCCCGTTCCTGGACGACGCGGTGCTGCGGGCCAACCCGAAGCCCTATTTCGGCTACTCGGACAACACCAACGTCCTCAACCACCTCCACCGACTGGGGATCGTGGCCTACCACGGCGGGTCGGTGCTGGTGCACCTCGGCCGGTCCGGCGCACCGCACCCGCTCACCTTCGACTCGCTGCGCGCGGCGCTGTTCACCTCCGGCTGGTACGAGCTGACCCCGGCCCCGGAGTGGGGCGACGAGCCCCGCGACTGGCGCGACCCGGCGACGCTCGCCGACGAGCCGGTGATGTTCCCCGGCGAGGGCTGGCGCTGGCACGGGCCGGCCCGGGTGGTGCAGGGCCGGACCTGGGGCGGCTGCCTGGAGATCATCCACTGGCTGATGGCCACCGACCGGGTGCCCTCGGCGGCCGAGCTCGCCGGCTCGGTGCTGATCTTCGAGACCTCCAACGAGCTGCCCGGTGCGCAGGAGGTCTTCCGGATCGTGCGCAACATGGGCGAGCGCGGGCTGCTCGCCGGCTTCCCGGCCATCGTGGTCGGCCGGCCCAAGGCGTGGGACTTCGACCGACCGCACACCCTGGACGAGCGCCTGGCCTGGGGCGAGGCGCAGCGGGAGGCGATCCTCCGGGCCCTCGCGCCGTACGCCGACGACCCCGTGGTGGTCTTCGACGTCGACCTCGGCCACACCGACCCGCAGCTGATCGTCCCGTACGGCGGCGAGATCCGGGTCGACGCGGTCGAGCGCCGGATCGCCGTGCGCTACTGATGAGCGGCGTGAGCACGCGGGCTTGGAGATCTTGGTAGAAACCGGCCCCTATAGGGGCCATTTCATTCCAAGATCTGCAAGCGGTGACCGCACTTCAGTCGATGACTGCGAAGGCGCGGACCGGGAAGGTGCCCATGCCGGCGACCCGGGGTGGGGCGGCGGTGAACCGGAACCCCTCCGGGGGCAGGGCGGCCAGGTTGGTCAGGTGCTCGACGATCGGCACTCCGGCGGCGAGCAGGGCGCTGTGCGCCGGGCGCTCGCCGGCCGCCGCCGGGGTCATGTCGTCGATGTTGATCGAGTCGATGCCGACCAGCGCCGCCCCCGCCTCGACCAGCCAGTCCGCGCCGTCGGCGGTCAGGTAGGGCGCGTCGGGTCCGGCGTACCGGTCGGTGCCGAAGTGGGTGTCCCACCCGGTGTGCAGCAGCACCGCCCGGCCGGCCACCTCGTACGGGGCGAGCATGAGGCGGTCCACCGCCCGGGTGCCGGCCGGCACCCGGACCACCACCCCGGGCAGGTCGGCGAGGTGGTCGAGGGGGACGCCGGTGAGGTCCGGGCCGTCCGCCCAGCGGTGCGCCGGCGCGTCCACGTAGGTGCCGGTGTTGGCGATCATGTCGATCCGGGCCACGTGGAACTCGACGCCCGGCGCGTACCGCTCCCGGGAGGCCTCGCGGGTCAGCCAGTCGGTGATCCGGGGCGGCTGCCACCCGGGGAGGGTGACCATGCCGTCGGTGATCACGTGGCTGAGCTCGACGAGCCGCCGCCCGCCGGCCGCCGGGGCGGCCACCCCGCGACCGCCCTTGTGCGGCTCCTCGACGACCGTCCGGTTGGTGATCCGCACCTCGCCGACCATCAGCAGCCCGAGGTGCCGGACGAGGAGCGCGGCCAGCTCGTCGTCGGTGATCTCCGGGCCTGGGATGTCGAGCCGGAAGCCGTCGGTCCGCAACCCGCCGCCGTTGGAAAAGATCACCTCGGCGTCGAAGACCGCCCGGTACTCACCCGTCATGCGCCCCACCGCACCACGCCGGTCGTGACGCCGTCAAGATCGATGTCAGGGCGCGCGGCTGCGGCCCGGAATGTCCGGGCAGGGAGATAGTCTCGAACGGTGCCACCCCCCGTCCGCACCGGACGCGGGGTCGTCGCCGTGCGCCGACCTCCTGGAAGTGATCACAGATGCTCACCGGCCTCTTCTCCGCCGCCCTGGCCGACCCCGGGCTGGCCCGGGCGCGTGACCTGGCGCGCTCCGGTGCCGCCCAGGTCGACGGCCTCGATCTCACCGCCCCCGCCGCGCTGCGCCCGTTCGCCGTCGCCGCCGTCGCGGCCGACGAGCCGGCCGGCGGCGCGGGCCGTCCGGTGCTCGCCGTGACGGCCACCACCCGCGAGGCCGACGACCTGGCCGCCGCGCTGGGCAGCCTGCTGCCGCCGGAGCAGGTGGCGGTCTTCCCGTCCTGGGAGACGCTGCCGCACGAGCGGCTCTCGCCCCGCTCCGACACCGTCGGGCGGCGGCTGGCCGTGCTGCGCCGGCTGGCCCACCCCGGCTCGGCCGACGCGCACGGGCGCACCGGCCCGCTGCGGGTGGTCGTGGCGCCCGTCCGGTCCCTGCTCCAGCCGCAGCTCAAGGGGCTCGGCGACCTGGAGCCGGTGCAGCTCGCCGCCGGCGACGAGGCGGATCTGGAGGAGGTCGCCCGCCGGCTCATCGACATGGCGTACGCCCGCGTCGACCTGGTCACCAAGCGCGGCGAGTTCGCCGTGCGCGGCGGCATCCTGGACGTCTTCCCGCCCACCGACGAGCACCCGTCCCGGGTCGAGTTCTGGGGCGACGAGGTGGAGGAGATTCGCACCTTCGCCGTCGCCGACCAGCGCACCATCGAGGGCGTGCCGCAGCTCTGGGCGCCGCCCTGCCGCGAGCTGCTGCTCACCCCCGGCGTGCGCGAGCGGGCCGCCGCGCTCGCGCAGGAGCACCCCGAGCTGGCCGAGATCCTCGACAAGCTGGCCGAGGGCATCCCGGTCGAGGGGATGGAGTCGCTCGCCCCGGCGCTGATCGGCGCCGACTCGATGGAGCTGCTGGTCGACTGCATGCCGGCCGGCACCCACGTGCTGCTCTGCGACCCGGAGCGGATCCGCACCAGGGCGCACGACCTGGTGCGTACCTCCGAGGAGTTCCTCCAGGCCAGCTGGGCCGCGGCCGCCGTCGGGGGCCAGGCCCCGGTCGACCTCGGCGCCGCCGCCTTCCGGACCCTGGCCGACGTACGCACAGCGGCCCGCGCCCTGCGCCAGCCCTGGTGGACCCTCGCCCCGTTCGGCCTGGCCGAGGCCGACGCCGCGCCCGCCCCGCAGCCCTGGGAGGACGAGCCGACCGAGGTCGACGTGACCCCCGACGACGCCATCGCGGTGAGCCTGGCCGCCCAGCCCGCCCCGCTCTACCACGGCGAGACCGCCCGGGTGGTCGACGACCTCAAGCGCTGGGCCGGCGAGGGCTGGTCGATCGCGCTGGTCTTCGAGGGGCACGGCCCCGCCCAGCGGGCCGTCGAGGTGCTCCGCGACGCCGGCCTCGGCGCCCGGCTCACCGAGGAGGTGCCGGCCGCGCCGGCCCCCGGCGACCTGCTGGTCTCCTGCGGTTGCCTGACCGCCGGATTCGTCGACGAGGCGTCCCGGTTCGTGCTGCTCACCGGCAACGACGTCACCGGTGGCCGGGGCACCTCCACCCGCGACATGCGCAAGATGCCGAGCCGGCGGCGCAACACCATCGACCCGCTGGAGCTGAAGGCCGGCGACCACGTGGTACACGAGCAGCACGGCATCGGCCGCTACGTCGAGCTGGTCCAGCGCACGGTCAACGGCGCGAGCCGGGAATACCTGGTCATCGAGTACGCGCCGAGCAAGCGCGGCCAGCCCGGCGACCGCCTCTTCGTCCCCACCGACCAGCTCGACCAGCTCTCCCGCTACGTCGGCGGCGAGCAGCCCACCCTGCACAAGATGGGCGGCTCGGACTGGCAGAAGTCCAAGGCCCGGGCCCGCAAGGCGGTCCGCGAGATCGCCGCGCAGCTCATCCAGCTCTACGCCGCCCGCAAGGCGTCCAAGGGGCACTCGTTCGGCCCGGACACCCCGTGGCAGCGGGAGTTGGAGGACGCCTTCCCCTGGCAGGAGACGCCCGACCAGCTCGCCGCCATCGAGGAGGTCAAGCGGGACATGGAGCAGACCGTCCCGATGGACCGGCTGATCTGCGGCGACGTCGGCTACGGCAAGACCGAGATCGCGGTCCGGGCGGCGTTCAAGGCGGTGCAGGACGGCAAGCAGGTGGCCGTGCTGGTGCCCACCACCCTGCTGGTGCAGCAGCACTACAACACCTTCGCCGAGCGGATGAGCCAGTTCCCGATCAGCATCCGGCAGCTCTCCCGGTTCCAGACGCCGAAGGAGACCGAGCGGACCCTGGAGATGGTCGCCGACGGCACCGTCGACGTCGTCATCGGCACCCACCGGCTGCTCCAGTCGGCCACCCGGTTCAAGCAGCTCGGCCTGGTCATCATCGACGAGGAGCAGCGCTTCGGCGTCGAGCACAAGGAGCACCTGAAGACGCTGCGCGCCTCGGTCGACGTGCTGGCCATGTCGGCCACCCCGATCCCGCGCACCCTGGAGATGGCGATCACCGGCATCCGGGAGATGTCCACCATCGCCACCCCGCCGGAGGAGCGGCACCCCGTGCTCACCTTCGTGGGGGCGTACGACGACCGGCAGGTGGCCGCCTCGATCCACCGTGAGCTGCTCCGCGACGGGCAGGTCTTCTACCTGCACAACCGGGTCGAGTCGATCGACAAGGCGGCCCGCCGGATCCGCGAGCTGGTGCCCGAGGCCCGGGTCGCGGTGGCGCACGGCCAGATGGGCGAGGAAGCGCTCGAGAAGGTGATGGTGGGCTTCTGGGAGAAGGAGTTCGACGTCCTGGTCTGCACCACGATCGTGGAGTCCGGCATCGACATCCCGAACGCCAACACCCTGATCGTCGAGCGGGCCGACCTGCTCGGCCTGGCCCAGCTGCACCAGATTCGCGGCCGGGTGGGCCGGGGCCGGGAGCGGGCGTACGCCTACTTCCTCTACCCGCCCGACAAGCCGCTCACCGAGAACGCGCACGAGCGGCTGGCCACCATCGCCCAGCACACCGAGCTGGGCGCCGGCATGTACGTGGCCATGAAGGACCTGGAGATCCGGGGCGCCGGCAATTTGCTCGGCGGCGAGCAGTCCGGGCACATCGAGGGCGTCGGTTTCGACCTCTACGTCCGGATGGTCGGCGAGGCGGTCTCCGCGTTCAAGGGTGAGCACGCGGAGGAGGAGGCCGAGGTCAAGGTCGACCTCCCGATCGACGCGCACCTGCCGCACGACTACGTCGGCGTGGAGCGGCTGCGCCTGGAGATGTACCGCAAGCTGGCCGAGGCCCGCGACGAGGAGCGGCTGCGCGAGGTGGTCGCCGAGATGACCGACCGCTACGGCGAGCCGCCCGCGCCGGTGCAGAACCTGGTGGCGGTGGCCCGGTTCCGGCTGCTGGCCCGCCGGTACGGCCTCACCGACGTGTCGATGCAGGGCAAGCACATCCGGTTCGGCCCGCTGCCGCTGCCCGACTCGAAGCAGCTCCGGCTCAAGCGCTACCACCCGGATTCGGTCTACAAGCAGGCGCTCGACCAGGTCAGCGTGCCCCGGCCGAGCACCCGCCGGGTCGGCGGCGAGCCGCTGCGCGACCAGGCGCTGCTGGAGTGGTGCGCGCAGCTCCTCAAGGATGTGCTCGGCGAGCCCGAGGAGCTGGCCGGTTCTGCCAGCCCCGCAGTGGCGAGCGGAAGGTGACACAGCGAGCCCGAGGAGCTGGCCGGTTCTGCCAGCCCCGCAGTGGCGAGCGGAAGGTGACACAGCGAGCCGGTCGCGGCGCAGCCGGCCGGGGCGGGGGCGCGGTGAGGTGGGCGGCGTCACAGCCGGGCACCGGCCGTGAGAGAGTGACCGGCATGCGTGCTCGCCGTCTTGTCGCCGTCGCCAGCGTGGCGGTCGGCCTCGTCGCCCTCACCGGTTGCCGTACCGAGCCCGGGGTCGCCGCCTACATCGGTGACCACCGGGTCACCGAGGACCAGGTCACCTCGATCCTCGACGAGATGCGGGACGGCCTCTCCGCCTCGCCGGCCACCGCGGAGCAGGCTCCCGCGCTGCTGCCGGGCCGGGACCAGGTGGTGGCCACCCTGGTGCTGCTGGACGTGTGCCGGGACCTTTCCGCCGACAAGGGCTACCAGCCGCAGGGCCAGGTCAGCCCGGCGCAGGTCGCCCAGCAGACGGGCCTGCCGGCCGACGCCGTCTACCCGCAGCGGGTGGCCGAGTTCTACACCTGCATGTCCGGGGTGCCGGCCGGGGAGCAGGCCGCCCCGAGCCAGGAGGACCTTGCCGCGGTGATCGCGGCGGGCCGCTCCGCCGGCGCCATCCCGCCCGATGTCACCGACGAGGACGCCGCGAGTCAGCTCGACGGCAGCCAGCTCCGGTCCGCGCTGGCCACCCGCAAGGTGCTCGCCGACGCGATCGGCGGCTACGACGTCACGGTGAACCCGCGCTACCGCCCGCTGCTCTTCCCGCTGCTCAGCTTCAAGGGCGACGCGGCGGCGGTCTCCGTGCCGCTGGGCGAGGCCGGCTCCGCGGTCACCGAGATCTCCACCCCGGAGCCGGAGCCGACCGAGCCGGGGCCGGCCGAGCCGAGCGCGTCGGTGGCGCCCTGAGCATGACCGCGCGCATCGTCCTGCTGGTCACCTCGCCCCGGCTGCCCGCCGGCCTGCTGACCGCGCCCGCCTGGGACGCCGTCCGCTCCGCGCCGGTGCTGGCCGGTGCGGAGAGCGAGCTGGCGACGGCGGTCCGGTCGACGGGCGCCGAGGTCACGGTGGTGACCGAGGGCGCCACGCAGGCGTTGCTCGACGCGGCGGCCGCGCACGGCAGCGCGGTGTGGCTGGCCGGCCCGGCCGGCGACGAGGCGCTCGCCCGGGAGCTGGGGCTGCGGCTGGCCCGCCAGCCCGGCCTCGCCGAGCTGGAGCTGATGTACGGCTCCTGGGACCCGCCGGGGGCCCGGCTGCTCGACGCGGTCGAGGTGATGGACCGGCTCGCCTCGCCGGGCGGTGACCCGTGGAAACGGGCGCAGACCCACCGCAGCCTGGCCGGCTTCCTGCTCGAGGAGTGCTACGAGGCCTACGACGCGATCAGCGCCGACGACACCGACGCGCTCCGCGAGGAGCTGGGCGACGTGCTGCTCCAGGTGCTGCTGCACGCCCGGCTGGCCGAGGACCTGCCCGAGGGGAAGCGCTGGACGGTCGACGACGTGGCCGGCGGCCTGGTCGACAAGATGGTCCGCCGCAACCCGCACGTCTTCTCCGGTGAGCAGGCCGGCTCGATCGAGGAGATCGAGGCCAACTGGGAGCGGATCAAGCGGGCCGAGAAGACCCGCGAGTCGGTGCTGGACGGCATCGCCTTGAGCCAGCCCGCGCTCGCCCTGGCCGCGAAGATCCTGGATCGCGCCGGCCGCATCGGCCTGGCTGTTCCGCCGCCGCTGGCGGAGTCCCAGGTCGATCCCGAGGCGCGCCTCGGCGCCGGCCTGCTGTCCACGGTTGCCGCCGCGAGGCAGGCCGGCATCGACCCCGAGGCCGCCCTCCGCCGCGCCACCCTGGCCTACGCGGAGGCGGTCCGGTCCGCCGAACGCGCCGCCCGCCCCGACGCCCCGGAGCGTTGATCAGAGGTTGGCGGCGTGGAACGCCCGTTTCGGCGCGGCCAACCTCATGATCAACGGAAGGTCGGCCGGGGCGCGGGGAGATCGGTAGGGTTTCCGGCATGGAGTCGTTCGTGCCGCTCGCCGAGCGGATCGTGGAGGCGTTGCTGGAGAGCCGGCCCGGGCTGGCCACCTCGGCCGGGGACCATCGCTACGACGACCGGCTGCCCGACCTCTCCGCCGACGCCCTCGCCGCCGACCAGGCGATGCTGAAGGACGCGGCCGACGCGCTCTCCGAGATCGACCCCGACGCGCTCGACGTCGAGGAACGGGTCGACCACGCGCTGCTCAGCAGCCTGGTCGACCGCGGGCTTTTCGAGGCCACCGAGATCCGCGGCCACGAGTGGGACCCGCTGCGGCACAACCCGGGCCCGCTGCTGCACGCCCTCATGGCCCGGCCGTACGCGCCGGTCGAGGAGCGGCTGACCCACCTGGCCGGGCGGCTGGCGGCCGTACCCGACGCCCTGGCGACCGCGCGGGCGACGCTGCGCGACATGCCGCGGATCCACGCCGAGACGGCGGTCGGGCAGTTCACCGGCACGGCGGCGCTGATCCGCGACGAGGTGCCCGCCCTGCTCGCCGAGGCGCCCGCGCTGCACGACCGGGTCGAGCCGGCCGCCACCGCGGCGATCGCCGCGCTGGAGGAGTTCGTGGCCTGGCTGCGCATCGGCCTCGCCGCCGACGCCGGCCCGGGGCGCGACCCCCGGCTGGGCCGGCGCCGCTGGGAGGCGCGGCTCTGGCACACCCTCGACACCGAGCTGAGCGCCGCCGAGATCCAGCGCCGCGCCTGGGCCAACCTCGACCGGGTCACCGCCGAGATCCGCGCGGCGGCCGTCGAGCTGGTCGGCGGTCCGGCCGACGACGAGACGGTACGCCGGGCGCTGGACCTGCTCGCCGCCGAGCACCCGGACGACGCCACCATCGTCGACCTGGCCTCGGTCACGCTCGACGAGGCGAGCGACTTCGTCCGGGCCCACGACCTGATCAGCCTGGTCGGCGACCCGTGCGTGATCCAGGAGATGCCGGAGTTCGCCCGGGGTGTGGCGGTGGCCTACTGCGACTCGCCCGGCCCGCTGGAGACGGCCGACGTGCCGACCTTCTACTGCATCGCGCCCACCCCGGCGGACTGGCCGGCGCAGCGGGTCGAGTCGTTCTACCGCGAATACAACGACCACATGATCCGCAACCTGACCGTGCACGAGGCGATGCCGGGCCACTTCCTCCAGCTCGCCCACGCCCGCCGCTACGCCGGCCCGACCCGGGTCCGCGCGCTCACCGAGTCCGGGGTGTTCATCGAGGGCTGGGCGGTCTACACCGAGGAGCTGATGGCCGGGCTCGGCTTCGGCGGGCTGCCGGTGCGGCTCCAGCAGCTCAAGATGCAGCTCCGGATGACCATCAACGCGCTGCTCGACCAGCTCGTGCACTGCGAGGACCTGCCCGAGTCCGAGGCCATGGCGTTGATGACCGGGCGCGGCTTCCAGGAGGAGGGCGAGGCGGCCGGCAAGTGGCGGCGGGCGCTGCTCACCTCCACCCAGCTCTCCACCTACTTCGTCGGCTACAGCGAGATGGCCGACATCGCCCGCGCCCGGCCGGCCGGGGTGTCGCCGCGCGACTGGCACGACGCCATGCTGGCGCACGACTGCCCGCCGCCCCGCCACCTGCGGACCCTGTTGGGGATCTGACCCTCAGCGCGGCTCGCGCGCGGCGACCGCGTCGACCAGCCAGCGCGACAGGGAGTACGTCGGGGGCAGCTCCGCCGGCAGCGCGTCGACCGGGAACCAGCTCGCCTCGGTCAGCTCCCTGGAGTCGACCACCGGCTCGGCGGACGGGTCGGTCACCGTGGCGGTGAAGCCGGCGAGCAGGGTGCCCGGCCCGGACATCGCCCAGGGCTGGCTGTCCACGTAGGTGGGACGCCCGATGGCCAGCCCGACCTCCTCGGCGACCTCCCGATGGGCGGCCGCCTCCAGCGACTCGCCCGCCTCGACGAAGCCGGCGACCAGCGCCCACAGCTCGGTCGGCCCGTACGCGTGCCGGACCAGCAGCAGCTCGTCGGGACCGCCGGCCCGGCCGGGGCGGGTGATCGCCACCAGCACCGCGACGGACAGCGGCAGGAACACGGTCAGCTCGCAGGCCGGGCAGCGCCGCGCGGTCTCGCCCGGCACGTCCGCCAGCTCGGTCCGGCACGCCCCGCACCAGCGGTGGGTACGCCGCCAGGTGATCACGGCGAGCGCCCGCCCGGCCAGGTCGGCCCGCGGTCCGGGCAGCTCGGCGGCGAGGCCCCGCCAGCCGCGCCAGCGGCCCGGCAGCGCCTCGGGGTCGGCGGCCTCGGCCGCCCAGGCCGGCACCCCGTCCAGCGTGCCGACCGGCACCCAGCCGAGGCCGGCGGGCAGCTCGCCGATCCGGAGCAGCCGCCCGTCGGCGCCGGTCAGCAGCCTGCGCCCGGCCACCGCCAGGGCCAGGTCGTCCGGGTTCGGCGGCCGGCCGTGCTCGGCGGCGGGTAGGAAGCCGGCAGCCGCGCGCGTCACGACGTGGTCGGGCGGCGGTCGACCACGCCCGCCCCGGCCGGCACCTCGAAGGCGGCCGACTCGACCGTGTCGGTGTAGCGGCTCAGGGTGACCTCGGCCGGCTTGCCGTCCAGGGTGCCGGTGAAGCTGCCCAGCACCCCCTCGGTGGTCACGCAGGCGTTGAAGCGGTCGCCGGCCCCGGTGACGTCGACGCAGGTGGCGTGGTGCCCCGCCAGCGTCGTGTCGCTCTGCTCGATGGTCGCCTCGGGGTCGAGCGCCGCCGCGGTGAGCAGCCGGATCACCGCCGGCGGCGTGACCAGCCCGTGCTTGCGCGCCTCGTCGTAGACGATCACGGACGGCTTGCCGGCGGTCAGCAGCGGCGGCGACACCGTGCAGGAGGTGCGTCCGGCGGCGTTCGCGCACCGGGTCACCGCCTCCTGGGTCACCGTGATCTTGCCGTCCGGCCAGGTATACGAGGAGCGCAGCGGCTCCTCGGTCTGCGCGATCGAGGCGGTCCGCCCGCCGCTGAGCTGGTATTCGGCGGCCCAGGTCTGCTCCAGCGCGCGGTCCATCCGGGCGGCGAGGTCGTTGACCAGGTCGGCCCGCCCGAGGGCGACCCCGGTGTCGTCGAGGGCCTGGCAGCCGGTGACGGAGAGCGACACGATGGCCGAGGCGGCGAGCACGCGGAGAGTCGTCGAGGCGGCGGGCATGGTGCCCAGCCTTGTCGATCGACGCAAGCTCTCGCAAACCCGTTGTCGGTTGAGGCCAGAGAATCCGGGAATGTCCGTGTCACCCGCCGTGGTGGTCGGGATTCGCGCCGGCTCCGCGTGGGGCACCGTTCCTCGCGTTCAGTCACCGGGGTGCGGCCCCGAACGGCATACGCGAGGGCGGGGACCGATACGCTGCGTTCAACACCTGCCTCAGCCGCACCGTCGCGGCCCATACCGGACCGGAACACACAAACGAGGAGCGACTCAGTGGCAACCATCGAGGGAATCGTCGCCCGGGAGATCCTGGACTCGCGGGGCAACCCGACGGTCGAGGTCGAGGTCGGGCTCGACGACGGCACGATCGCCCGCGCCGCGGTGCCGTCCGGCGCCTCCACCGGCGCCTTCGAGGCGATCGAGCTGCGCGACGGTGACAAGGACCGCTACCTGGGCAAGGGTGTCGAGAACGCCGTCGCCAACATCGAAGACAAGATCGTCGACCAGCTCGTCGGGTACGAGGCCAGCGAGCAGCGGCTGATCGACCAGAAGATGATCGACATCGACGGCACGGACAACAAGGCCGAGCTGGGCGCCAACGCCATCCTGGGCGTCTCGCTGGCCGTGGCGAAGGCCGCCGCGGGCAGCGCCGAGCTGAGCCTCTTCCGCTACCTGGGCGGCCCGAACGCGCACCTGCTCCCGGTGCCGATGATGAACATCCTCAACGGTGGCGCGCACGCCGACTCGAACGTCGACATCCAGGAGTTCATGATCGCGCCGATCGGCGCGCCCACCTTCCGCGACGCGCTCCGCTCCGGCGCCGAGGTCTACCACGCGCTCAAGTCGGTGCTGAAGAAGAAGGACCTGTCGACCGGCCTCGGCGACGAGGGCGGCTTCGCCCCGAACCTGCCGACCAACGCCGCCGCGCTCGACCTGATCGCCGAGGCCGTCGAGAAGGCCGGCTACCGGCTCGGCACCGACATCGTCTTCGCCCTGGACGTGGCCGCCACCGAGTTCTTCGACAACGGCAGCTACACCTTCGAGGGCAGCGCGAAGAGCGCCGAGGAGATGAGCAACTACTACACCAAGCTCGTCGGCGACTACCCGATCGTCTCCATCGAGGACCCGCTGTCGGAGGACGACTGGAGCGGATGGGCCACCCTCACGGCGGCCCTCGGTGACCGGATCCAGATCGTCGGCGACGACCTGTTCGTGACCAACCCGCAGCGCATCGCGCGGGGCATCACCGAGAAGGCCGCCAACGCGGTGCTGGTGAAGGTCAACCAGATCGGCTCGCTCACCGAGACCCTGGACGCCGTGGACCTGGCCCACCGGGCCGGCTTCAAGTGCATGATGAGCCACCGCTCCGGCGAGACCGAGGACACCACCATCGCCGACCTGGCGGTCGCCACCGGCTGCGGCCAGATCAAGACCGGCGCGCCGGCCCGCTCCGACCGGGTGGCGAAGTACAACCAGCTCCTGCGGATCGAGGAGGAGCTGGCCGACGCGGCGCGGTACGCCGGCGCCGGCGCGTTCCCGCGTTACCGTTCGGCCTGAGCCGAGAGCTCCGGGGGAGGGGTGTGACGATGCAGCAGCGCCGCACACCGGGTGGCCAGCGGCCCGCCCGACGGCCGGGTCAGGCCGGCCGGCCGGGCGGGGCCCGGGTCCGCTCGTCGGTCCGCGACACCGGCGTCCGCGCCGAACCGCGTGCCGCGGGCCGGTCGCCCAGCGCCACCCGCGCCACCGAGGGGGTACGCTCCGCGAGCCGCCCCGCGGCGGCCCGGCGTACCGCGGCCGGTGGCGCGGTCAAGCGGCTCACCGCACCCCAACCCCGGCGCTTCACCGGACGGGCCACCGTGCTCTTCGCGGTGCTGATCGCGCTGGCCCTGGCGTACACCTATCCGGTCCGGGTCTACCTGGACCAGCAGGCCGACATCGAGCGGATGGAGGCCTCGCAGGAGCAGCAGCGCAAGGTGATCGACGAGCTCTCCGCCGAGGCGGAGAAGTGGCAGGACCCGGCCTACATCGAGACCCAGGCCCGGGAGCGGTTCTTCATGGGCCGGCCGGGCGAGTCGCTGCTGGTGGTGCTCTCCGACCCGGAGGGGGCCGCCAAGGACGCCGGCAAGGGCGCGAAGCCGGGGCCGCCGAAGCCGCCCGACCCGTGGTACGACACCCTGTGGTCGAGCGTGCAGGCGGCCAACGCCGAGCGCCCCGACAAGTGATCGACGAGCGAGAGAGGCACCGTGAGCGCGAGGAGCGAGCCGGGTCTGCGAGCCCCGCAGTCGCGAACGAAGGCGAATCTGTGAGCGCGAGGAGCGAGCCGGGTCTGCGAGCCCCGCAGTCGCGAACGAAGGCGAATCCGTGAGCGCGAGGAGCGAGCCGGGTCTGCGAGCCCCGCAGTCGCGAACAAAGGCGAATCTGTGAGCGTCGTACCACCGCAGGATCCGGCGGCGGATTCCGTACCCCCGCCGGAGCGCCAGCCGGCCACCGAGGCCGACCTGGCCGCGGTGGCCGCGCAGCTCGGACGCCCGCCCCGCGGCACCCGGGCGGTGGCCCACCGGTGCCCGTGCGGCCTGCCCGACGTGGTGGAGACGACGCCCCGGCTGGCCGACGGCACGCCCTTCCCGACGCTGTTCTACCTGACCTGCCCGCGGGCCACCGCGGCGTGCAGCCGGCTGGAGTCCGCCGGGCTCATGAAGGAGATGGCCGAACGGCTCGCCGAGGACCCGGAGCTGGCCGCCCGTTACCGGGCCGCGCACGAGGACTACCTGGCCCGCCGGGAGGCCATCGGCCAGGTGCCCGAGATCGCCGGCATCTCGGCCGGCGGCATGCCGGGGCGGGTGAAGTGCCTGCACGTGCATCTCGGGCACGCGCTCGCCGCCGGGCCGGGGGTCAACCCGTTCGGCGACGAGACCCTCGCCCTGGTGGAGAAGTGGTGGGCCGCTGGCCCCTGCGTGGACGTGCCCGCGGCGGAGTGAGATGACCGCCACCGACGAGATCGTGGTCCGCCGCGCCCGCACCGCCGACGTGCGCGGCATCCGGCGGCTGGTGGACACCTACACCGACGACCGGCGGCTGCTCAGCAAGGCCACCGTCACCCTCTACGAGGACGTGCAGGAGTTCCGGGTGGCGGTGACGCCCGACGGCACGGTGGTCGGCTGCGGCGCGCTGCACGTGATGTGGGAGGACCTCGCCGAGATCCGCACGGTGGCGGTCGACCCGTCCTGCCGGGGGCACAAGCTCGGGCACCGGATCGTCGGCGAGCTGATCGACGCCGCCCGCGAGCTGGGCATCGCCCGGATCTTCGTGCTCACCTTCGAGACCGGGTTCTTCGGCTCGTTCGGCTTCCGCGAGATCGACGGCGCCCCCGTGCCGCAGCCGGTCTACGAGCAACTGCTCCGTTCCTACGACGAGGGCGTCGCGGAGTTCCTCGACCTGGAGCGGGTCAAGCCGAACACCCTCGGCAACAGTCGGATGCTGTTGCGCCTCTGACCCGCCTCACGTGCGGCGCGGGTGGGCCGCGAAGAACTCCAGGATCAGGTCGGTGGCCGTGACACCGGCGTCCGGGGCGGCGAGCTCTCCCGACGTGGCGCCCGGCCAGGAGTGACCCATCTCGGGGAGGCTCCACACGGTCACGTCGCTGCCGTCGGCGCAGCGCGCCTCGGTGCGGCTCAGGCCGGCCGGGACCGCCGATTTCTTCCCGGCCACCGGCCGGCAGCCGAGCCGTCGCTGCCAGGTGCGCAGCCCGTCGTGGAAGATGCCGGCGTACCGGTCCTGGCCGCCGACGAAGGTGATCACCGAGACCGGCCGCTTCGGCACGTAGCTGTCCGGCTCGGTCAGCGGGCCGCTGTAACCGCCGCTGACCACGCCGATCGCCGCGAACAGGCCGGTGGCCTCGACCGCGAGGCGGAAGCTCAGGTCACCGCCGTTGGAGATGCCGGTCAGGTAGACCCGGTCCGGGTCGGCCCGCCAGGTGTCGACCAGGTGGGCGGTGAGCGCGCTGAGGAAGCCGACGTCGTCCGCGTCTCCGCAGCAGATCAGCGCGTTGAAGCCGCCGTGCCGCCCGTCCGGGTAGGCGACCAGGAAGTTCTCCCGGTCCGCGCGGGCGTCGAGGCCGGTCAGATCCCGCATCCCGGCCCCGCTGCCGGGGAAGAAGTGCAGCGCGATGACCAGCGCAGTGGGGCGCGCCGGGTCGTAGCCGGGCGGGGCGTGCAGCAGGTAGCGCCGCTCCACGTCGCCGTGGCGCAGGGTCAGCTCGTGGTCCCCGGCGGCCGGCCGCTCGGTGGCCGGTCGCTCGGTGGGCGTCGGCGGGGCGGCCGGCTGGCCCGTCCCGCCGCACGCCCCGCCGGTCAACGCCAGAACCAGTCCCGCCAGCACCGCGATCGTCCGCCGCACGTCCCGCCCTCCCCGTGGGTCGACCGGCTCCACCGTCGGTTCCGGGACCCGGGCCGGTCAACCCTTTCGGTCCTCGCCGAAGCCGGGCAGGCTTTCTTCCATGCTGCGGCTGCACCTCGGACCGGCGGACCTGTGCCGGGTACGGTTCGTCGACCGGCTGCACCCCGTCGGCACGGCCATGCTGGCCTGCCAGGCGCTGCACGATCCGGCCACCGCCGCCATGGCGCCGGACCTCGTGGCGGCGGCCGGCGCGGCGACCTCCGTACGCGGGGTGCGTGCCGCCGCCACGTCGCTGCGGCACCTGCTGCCGGCCCGCGGCCGGCTGCCGGACTTCCTCACCCCGTTCGACGGTCTGGACTCGGTGGCCGCCGGCCTCGCGGCGATCCGGTCCACCCCCGCCCGGCGGGTCCGGGAGGAGGTCGCCGCCGCCTACGCCCAGGTCGCCGCGACGCCGCTGCGGCGCGGTTTCGCCGCCGCCGACCCGGCGGTGCTGGACCTGTTCGGCCGGGCGCTCGACACCTGGTTCGAGGCGGTGCTGGCCCCGCAGTGGTCCACCCTGACCACCGTCCACCAGCGGCAGTTGGCCGACGCCGCGCACCGGCTGGCCCGGCGCGGGCTGGCCGGCCTCTTCGACGGGCTGCACCCGGCGATCCGGTGGCGGCCACCCGTGCTGGAGGTGCGCACCTGGTGGAGCGGGGAGGTGACCGGCACCGGCGAGGGGCTGGTGCTGCTCCCGTCGCCGGTGGCCGGCCCGCTGCCCCGGGTCCTGGTCGAACCGGGCCGGCCGGTCCTGCTCGTGTACCCCGCCGCCATGCCGGCGCGGGCCACCGCCCCGGCGGCCGACCCGCTCGCCGGGGTGCTGGGCGCCACCCGGGCCGCGGTGCTGCGTCGCCTCGCCGCGCCCGGCCCGCACACCACCACGGCGCTCGCCCGGGGCGTCGGGGTCAGCCTCTCCACGGCCTCCGAGCACGCCACCGCGCTGCGCGCCGCCGGTCTGCTCACCACCGAGCGCGACGGCGCCGCGGTCCGCCACCGCCTGACCCCGCTCGGCGCCCACCTGCTCGGCCGCCCCGCGGCTGACGACTGATCCGCTCGACGGCCGGCCCGGCTGCCGTAGGGTGGCAGCCGTGACGACGCGCGTGGCCGCCATCGACTGCGGGACCAACTCGATCCGACTACTGGTCGCCGACCTGCCCGACCCCTCCGCCGGGCCGCAGGCCCCGCTGGTGGACCTGAGCCGCCGGATGGAGATCGTCCGGCTGGGCCAGGGCGTCGACAAGACCGGCCGGCTCGCGCCCGAGGCGATCGAGCGGACCCGCGTCGCGCTCGCCGACTACGCGGCGGAGATCGAGAAGCTGGGCGCCGAGCGGGTCCGGATGTGTGCCACCTCCGCCTCCCGCGACGCGTCGAATGCCGCCGACTTCCGGACCATGGTCGAGCAGACCCTCGGCGTGGCGCCCGAGGTGGTCACCGGCGACGAGGAGGCCCGGCTCTCCTTCACCGGCGCGGTCCGCGGCCTGCCCGCCGACGCCGAACCGCCGTACCTGGTGGTCGACATCGGCGGCGGCTCGACCGAGTTCGTGGTCGGCACCCGCGAGGGCGGGGTCCAGGCGGCCATCTCGATGGACATCGGCTGCGTCCGGATGACCGAGCGCCACCTGCACGGCGACCCGCCCGGCCTGGACGAGATCGCCGCCGCGCAGGCCGACATCGCGGTCGCGGTGGACCGGGCGCTGACGGCGGTCCCGGGGCGGGAGGCAGCCACCCTGGTCGGGCTCGCCGGATCGGTCACCACCGTGGTCGCCATCGCCCAGGGCCTCCAGGAGTACGACCCCGCGCGCATCCACCACGCCCGGGTGTCGTACGACCAGGTCGCCGAGGTCACCGCCGACCTGCTGGGGAAGACCCGCGAGCAGCGGCTGGCCATCCCGGTGATGCACCCCGGGCGGGCCGACGTGATCGGCGCGGGCGCGCTGGTGCTCCGGGTCATCATGGAGCGGGCCGGGATGCCCTCGGTGGTCGCCTCCGAACACGACATCCTCGACGGCATCGCCTGGTCGCTGGCCTGAGGCGGCACGGCGTCGTCGACGTCGAGCTGCTCATGGACGAGTTGGGGCGGCGGCAGATCGACGTCATGATCCGCGTCGGCCGGGAGCGGATGGCGCAGTTCCGAGGCCAGGGCGCGGGCCTGGTGGCTCAGGCGATGGCGGCGATGTCTCCGTCGTCGAAGTAGATGGCCTGGTGGAGCCGGCCGCCCAGGGCGGCGGCAAAGCGGGCCACCACCTCCTGGCCGGAGATCTTGCCCTGTTCGATCTGGGAGACCCGCCCCTTCGTGACGCCCATCCGGTCGGCCACCTGCTGCTGGGTCAGGCCTCGGGCGCGGCGTACCTCGGCCAGCCGATGGCCGACGACGTCGGCGAGGAGTTCCTGCTTGCCTGCCTCGACAGCCTCTTCCCCGCCGGCACCTGCGACGTGCTCAGCGCGGATGTCCTGCCACCGCGTGTAGTCGCTCATCCGGCAAAGGCGTTGGCGTCGAGTGTCCCCATCCATTGCCGCACCTCGTTGACGAGGTAGACGTCCCACTCGCCGGCCACCATACGCCGAAGTATAGCAATCGGTATACCTGCGATGGGCGGAGAGCCGGGGCAACGCGGTGCTCGCGTCGGGGTGGTCGGGGCGCTTAGGGTCGGTGGGTGGCGGTCAGGCGGGTCAAGCCCAACATCCTCTCCGACGACTTCGAGGCCAGCAGTCGCTTCTACCGGGATCTGATCGGGCTCGGTGGCGGTCACGGGCTCGACTGGATCCTGTTCTTCGGCGGCGAGGTCCGTGAGGTCCAGCTCTCCGTGACGAAGCTGGACGTCAAGGCGGGCATCCACGCCGAGGTGTCGATCGAGGTGGACGACCTCGACGACGTGCATGCCCGCTGCGTCGCCGCCGGGGCCGAGATCGTCTACCCGTTGACCGACGAGCCGTGGGGGCTGCGCCGGTTCTTCGTCCGCGACCCGAACGGCGCGGTCATCAACGTGACCCAGCACCACGAGTAGCCCGGCCGGTCAAATCTTCATGTCGGGGCGGTTAGCCGTCGACGGTTCACCTCGAACGCTGGCGCGGCCAGTCCGACGGCCGCCCGGACGCGTCCCTGGAGCCGCCCGACAGCCCGGCCCAGTCCGAACGACCGGCCCACGTCGAATCGCCTGCCCCGGTGGAACCGCCGGCCCGAACCAGCTCCGGTTCGGGCGTGCTGTGCGGCGTGCTGAGCCCGAGGCCGTCCACGCCCAGTGGGCGGTCCCGTGGGGTTGCGGGCGGGAGGATCTCGTCCGCTTGCAGCGACGCGGGGACGTCGTCCGCGGGCTGCGGCCACCGCTGCCAACGGCGGATGCTCACGACCCCGACGAGGAGCAGCGAGCCGACCAGCAGTGTCGTCCCGGTTCGAAGGGGGGCCGCCAGGTCGACCTGGTGGCCGCTCAAGGTCAGTTTGTGGTCGAACAGTTTCGTCACGCTGGCCGGGCTGACGAGCAGGCCCAGGTAGCTGGCCGAGTAGGCCAGGCCGGTCAGCGCCGCGCCCAGTGGGGAGAACCGGAGCGTGGCGATGAGCCCGAGCACGATCCCGGCGGCGGCCAGCACCAGCGCGGGTCGAACGAAATCACCGCTGTCCAGTGCACCGCCGGTTTGTGCGGCGGCGAACGCCCGCTCCGACCGGTCCTGCCCGAGGGCGAAGAGGATCCAGGCCAACGGACCGACGATGGCGGCGGCGAGCACGGTTCCGAAGTGTCGCATCCGGGCAACGTACCGATCGTCCGCGAAGATGAGCAGGCCTCATAAGGGAAAATTAAGCCGACCCCCGGCGGCGGTCAGGTGCGTTCGGTGGCGAGGCGGGCGCCGAAGCCGAGCAGCGCCACCCCGGTCAGCCCGTCCAGCCAGCGTCGGACCCGCCGCCGGGACAGCAGGTCCCGGGCCCGGTCCAGCGCCGCGACCAGGACCAGCAGGTACGCGAGGCCGAGCACGGCGTGACTGAGCGCGAAGGCGAGCAGCACCCCGATCGGCGCCGCGCCGCCGACGAACTGCGGCAGCACGGCCAGGTAGAACGCCAGCACCTTCGGATTGGTGACGTTGGACAGGAAGCCCTGCCGGAACCCGGCCAGCGCCTGCCCGGGTGCGGCGGCGGCGTCGCCGGCCAGCGGCGGGTATTCGCCGCGCCAGGCCGAGCGCCAGGCCTGCACCCCGAGGTACGCCAGGTAGGCCACGCCGGCCCAGCGGATCGCCTCGAACAGCGGCTGGGAGCGGACGATGAGCGCGCCCAGCCCGGCGGCGGCGGTCACTCCCTGCACCGCGTTCGAGGCGGTCACGCCGACCGCGCTCCACCTGCCCCGGCGCCGGCCGGCGGCCAGCGTGTTCCGGGTGACCACGGCGAAGTCCGGCCCGGGGATGAGGATCAGCACCGTGGCGAAGGCCAGGAAGGACGCGTAGCTGCTCCACGACATGCCCCGAGCCTACGCAGCTACCATGTTCTTGACGGTACTACGCAATCCGCACTAGTGTGCGGAGCGTGGATACGACGCAGCTCCTCAAGGGCGTGCTCGACCTGGCCGTTCTCGCCGTGCTCAAGGACGAGGACGGCTACGGTTACGACATCCTCCGCCGGCTGCGCGAGGCCGGCCTGGAGGAGGTCGGCGACGCCTCGGTCTACGGCACCCTGCGCCGGCTCTTCGCCGCCGGCCTGCTGACCACCTACGTGGTGCCGAGCGAGTCCGGCCCGCACCGCAAGTACTACTCACTCAACGCCGCCGGCCGGGACCAGCTCACCCGCTCCGGCAAGACCTGGCGTTCCTTCGCCACCACCATGGACGCACTGCTCGACGATCGGGGGATGGCGGCATGACCGTCACTGGGCAGGAGATCGCGGACTACGTCGACCGGGTGCGGGCCGCCCTGGCCGACCTGCCGCCCACGGTTCGCGACGAGTTGACCGAGGACCTGCCGGAGCACCTCGCCGAGGTGGCCGCCGAGGCCGACGGCACGCTGGTCGACCGGCTCGGCGAGCCGGAGGCGTACGCGGCCGAGCTGCGGGCGGCCGCCGGGGCCGAGGCGGGAGCCGGCCCGGGGCGCCGGGGCCGGCGACTGGCCGCCGCCCAGGCGCGCGCCGGCACCCAGTTGCGCGCCCTCGACACCCAGCTCGGCCCGCTGCTCGGGCAGTCCTCGGTGAGCGAGTTCCTCCGCCCGCTGCGCCCGGCCTGGTGGCTGCTGCGCGGCTGGCTCGCGGCGCTGGTGATCTCCGTCGTGCTCCAGGAACCGTCCGGGTTGCTCCCCCGGCTCGACGGCAGCGTGCTGGCCGGCCTGTTCCTGCTCGCCGGCACGGTCCTCGCCTCGGTCTGGCTGGGCCGGCGCTCACCCGGCCTCCGGGGCTGGCCGCGGCGCATGCTGCGACTGGGCACCGCCGCGTTCCTGATCTTCTCCTTCGCGATGCTGGTCAACGTCGACCAGCACGCCAGCTCCGACCAGTTCGGCAGCTATCAGGAGGTCTCGGTCGGCGACCGGTACGACATGGTCGAGGACGTCTTCGTCTACGACCAGGAGGGACGGCTGGTCCGCAACGCCCAGCTCTTCGACCAGAACGGCGTGCCGATCCGGCTCGGTTGGCCGACCTGCCTGGACGCGAGCGGCAACATGCCCGCGCCGCGCAACGCGTACCCGTACTGCCCCGTCGCCGATCGATCGTGCTGGCCCTGAGGGCCCGGCACCGCGGCACCGGCGTACGTCTGGTTATCGAAGGCGCGAAGCCCGACACGTGGCTGGCAGC
>NZ_JBEXLR010000066.1:0-34306 GCF_040610095.1 Micromonospora sp. NPDC004540 | reverse complement strand
GGGGCCACCGGCGGCGGGCCGAGCGGCCGGGGCGTGGCCGGGGCGGCCGGACCGGAGACCGGCTCGGGACGGCTGCGCCGACCCACCAGCCCGGAGGCCGGCTCGGGACGGCTGCGCCGAGCGACCTGCTCCTGCAGCCCGGAGGCCGGCTCGGGACGGCTGCGCCGAGCGACCTGCTCCTGCAGCCCGGGGGCCGGCTCGGGACGGCTGCGCCGAGCGACCTGCTCCTGCAGCCCGGAGGCCGGCTCGGGACGGCTGCGCCGGGCGACCTGCTCCTGCAACCCCGGCACCGGCTCGCGCCGGGCGGCCTGTTCCGGGAGCGGCTCGGGCTCGGCCGGGCGCACCGGGCGCAGCCCGGCGGGGGCCGCCGGGATCAGCTCATCGACCTGCTCGCCGCGGCGGGCCGCGGCCCGGCGGCCGGGCACCGGAGCGGGCGTGGTGACCCGAGCGCTGAGCGCGCCGACCAGCGCGTCGCAGCCGGCGTCACAGGCCCGGACGGAGGCGACCGCCTGCCGCACGGTCTCGGCCACGGCGGCGGTGAGCGCCCGGTTGACGGTGGCCCGCCGGGGCGTCTCGGAGATGGCGACCCGCAGCGCGGTCACCGCGTCGTCGATGGTGTCGGCGTCCGCCACGCCCTCGGCGGCCAGGTGTGCGGCGACGGCGTCCGCCGCCACCGCGACCTCGCGGCCCCGGGCCACCGTGCCGGCGAGCATGCCCGGTTCGGGCAGCGCGTCGAGGACGGCCAGGGAAACCGGCTCGGCCGGATCGGGATACGCGCGCAGCGCGGCCGGGTAGAGCTCGCGCAGCACCTCGCGCAGCGCCACCGCGGCGGAGTGCCGGCCGCTGGCCAGTGCGGCGTGCGCGGCGAGGACCTGCTTGTAGTTGGCGAGGTCGCGCGGCGCCGGGAGGGTCACCGCGGAGAGCGCGCCGGCCTGGAGGGCCCGGGCCAGCCCGACCGCCCGACGCTCGGCCGGCGGGGACTGCATCTCCTCCAGCGAGTCGTCGTCGGCGAAGCGCTCGGCGAAGTCGTCGACCGAGTCGTCGTCCGCGATCGCCAGTGGCCGACCCGCCGCGCTGAGCAGCGAGGTGACCATGTGGTCGTCGCTGTCGGCCGCGATGGCCGCACCGCTCGGCCCGCCCGACCGCTCCACGAGCAGCGCGACCAGCTGGGCGTAGCCCGCCGGGTCGTCGCCGATCTCGCAGACATGCAGCAGACGGCCTGCGTCGTCGACCACAGCGGACGTCAGCGTCGATCCGGCCGAAGCCGACCGGTCGGCCGAATCCGCCGAGGCCAGACCGCAGTACACGCGCACGAGCGCCACGGCGTCGTCCTCCTCCCGGGACACAGGTCTAGTTCTGCCAGAGACTGATGCTCCCCGCTCCGGGTCAGTCGCGCCAGTCCACAACAGCAGAGATCTTGCCGACAATGGTGCGCCAACCCAAACTTGCGGTTTGTGCCCCGATTTTCTTCAGCCGGCGCCGGCCCAGGAATCCACCGATTCCGCCGTTGACAGAAGCGCGCAGCGCCTCGTCCAGGTCATCCAGGCTGGAGCCGGCGGAGAGCATGTCGAGCACGGCCGGTAGCCGCAGCGCGTACGACAGGTCACGAGCGATCTCACCGGCTTCGATCAACAGCGTGGGGTCCCACGCGTCGTGGCCGCCGCGGAGGTTCTCCACCACGAGGTCGAGCTCGTAGGTGTCCTCGTCCAGCGGGGCGATGTCGGCCGGTTCCACCCGTTCGGACAGTTCATTCCAGCTGTCCAGTTGAGACAGGTCGTTGGGCGCACCGGAACGGATGAAACTGACCAGCGACTCCGGGGTCTTGAACAGCAGCAGCTTGCCGCGGTGGGTGAGGAAGACGGGCACCTCCTCGTCGCCCGCGGCGGCCTCCGCCTCGTCCTCGTCCTCGTCGGCCTCGTCCTCGTCGGCTTCGTCGGCGTCCTCGTCCGCGGCCGCCTCGGCCTTGCCGCGCCGGCGGCGCCCGGCCCGCTCCTCGTCGGCCTCGTCCTCGTCCTTCTCGGCGGAGAGGGCGGCGAACTCCTCGTCGAGGATCACCACCTCCTCGTCATCCTCGGTCTCGACGACCTGGCGACGGGCCAGGAAGGGGTCGTCCTGGTCGCGCTCGGCGACGTCGGTCGGGGTCAGCTCCCGCGCCGGCCGGTAGGCCCGCAGCGTGAAGCCGGTGCCGGCGGGCAGGGCGATCTCCACCGGGTCGATCCGCAGCTCGTCCCAGAGCGCGCGGTCCGCCGCCGGGCGGTCGGCCTCGACCTCGTCTGCTTCCTCCGACGAGGTGGTGTCGTCGAGCTCGGGCTCGTCGGCGTCGGGCCGTTGGGGCGACTGGCGGGCCACGCTGACCTCCGTGTGCTGTCGGGTTGCCCACGCGGCGACGCTCGGTCGCCGAGTGACTCTGCGCACATACCCTAGTGGGCGTCCCGCCACGGCCGGGAGGCGCACCCCGGTGGCGTCCCGACCCGCGGACAAGTAGTCTTGCTACACATGAAGGCCCAGGCGCTGCACGGACACCTGGACGCGCTGCTGCTCGCGGTGCTGGAGCAGGGCGCCCTGCACGGCTACGCGATCATCGAGGCGCTCCGGGCCCGCAGCGGCGGCACCCTCGACCTGCCCACCGGCACCATCTATCCGGCGCTGCGCCGGCTGGAACGGGCCGGCTACGTGGCCAGCGCCTGGAGCACCGTCAACGGCCGGGAGCGGCGCACCTACCAGCTCACCGAGGCCGGCGGCCGGGCGCTCGCCGGGGAGCGCGCGGGATGGCGCGAATTCAGCGCCACCGTGGGCCGCTTCCTCGGCGCCGACGAGCCGCCCGCCACCCCGGCCTGAGCCCACCACCGTCGGCGGACCGCCGCCGTCAGCAGGACGCCGGCCGTCAGGCGGCGACGCGGGGCCCGAGGGTGGTCCGCAGCCAGCAGCGGGCGGCCCGGGCCAGCGCGAACCAGCCCGCGCCGACCAGCACCGCCCCGATGATCATCGGAGGCCAGGTCAACGCCGCGTCCCACAGCTGGACCGACCAGCCGAACAGGGCGCTGCCGGCAAGCGCGCCGAGCGCCAGGCCACCGGTCAGCCCGTAGCCCACCGCGCGGGCCAGCCCGCCGAACCGGGGCGACCCGTGCCGCGCGGCGAACACGCCCAGCAGCAGAGCGGCCAGGGCCAGCCCGGCGACCACGCCCCAGATCCCGTGCAGCGACGCGGAGAGCAGCAGGTAGCCCTCCGGCGGGCGCGGGCCGTCGCTCCAGCTCGACCCCCGCCAGGTCAGGTCGCCGCCGACCATCAGCACCGCCGCCACCGCCAGCGCCCGCAGCGCCAGCCGGCGCAGCGCCCCGGCGGCCAGCTCGGCCTGGTAGCCGGGCGCGAGCTGGGCCGGAGTGCCGAACTCGGCCACCGCCCGCCGCTCCGCCTCCGCGACCGGCAGGCCCTCCTCCCGGTACGCCTCGACGGCGTCCTCCAGCGCGTGCCGCGCCTCGGTCAGCAGGTCCGCCTTGAGCCGGGCCGGCCCGTGCAGCTGCCCGGCCAGCTCGCGCAGCCGCTCGTCGACGCGGATCTCCTCGTACCCCCGCATGGGACCACCCTGCCACCGCGGGGCGGCCGCCCGCGTCGGGGAAAACCCCGGAAAGGCGGTCAGGGGGCCAGGGCCAGGTAGCCGCGCTCGGCCGCCTCCTGGAGCAGCCACTGCTCCCGGTACCAGCCCGGCCGGGCCACCAGCTCCTCGTGGCGGCCGCGCTGCACCACCCGGCCCGCGTCGAGCACCACGATCTCGTCCAGTCCGGCGAGGCCGCTGAGCCGGTGACTGATCAGCAGCACCGAGTGCCCGGCCGGGGTGGTGGCCAGCGCCGAGGCGAGCACCGCGTCCGCGGCCGACGGGTCGAGCCCCTCGGTCGGTTCGTCCAGCACCAGCACGGGCGGGGCGGCCAGCAGCGCCCGGGCCAGCGCGAGGCGCTGCCGCTGCCCGCCGGAGAGTTGCCCGCCCTGCTCGCCGACCACGGTGTCCCAGCCCTCCGGCTGGGCGCGTACCCAGTCCAGCAGGCCGGCCGCCCGGGTGGCGGCGGTCAACTCGGCCTCGTCGGCGCGGGGCCGCCCGAGCAGCAGGTTCTCCCGGACCGTGGCGTGGAAGACGTACGCCTCGGCGAGCAGGCCGCCGACCACCCGGGGCAGCTCCTCGGCCGGGTGGTCGGCCACGTCCACGCCGTCGACGGTGACCCGGCCGGCGTCGGGGCGTACCGCGCCGGTGAGCACGGCGGCCAGGGTGCTCTTGCCGGCGCCGCTCGGCCCGACCACGGCCACCCGCCGGCCGGCCGGTAGGTCCAGGTCGACCCCGGCCAGGGCGGGCGCCGCGCCCGCGCGGTACCGGACGGTCACGTTCTCGAACCGGACGCCGTGCCCGCCCGGCGCCGGTCCGGCGGGGGCGGCGGGCGCCGCCTCCCCGGCGTCGGTGAGCAGGTCGGCCACCCGGGCCAGGCCGGCGCGGAGCTGGGTGCGCTGCCGGGCCGCCCCGACCAGGGCGAGCGTCACCTCGACGGCGGCCAGCGTGCCCACCGCCAGGACGCCGACCAGCACCCCGCCGACGCCGGCGCGCAGCGCCACGACCACCACGGCGGCGGCGGTGAGCCCGCCGACCAGCACCCCAGCGGCGTCCACCGCGAAACCCGTCGCGGCGAGCCGGCGCTCCAGCCGGGCCAGGCGACCGCCCCGGGCCTCGGCGGCGGCCAGCGCCGTGCCGGTCGCCCCGAAGGCGGCCAGGTCGGCGGCGCCGTGGGTCAGGTCGACCGCGTCCACCGCGAGCGCCCCGCGCAGCGGGGCCACCTCGTCGGCGGCCCGCCGGGTCAGCCCGGCGGCCAGCACGGGCAGCGCCACCCCGGCCACCAGCAGCCCGAGGGCGAGCACGCCCGCGGTGGGCGGCGAGATCAGCGCGGCGCTCCCGACGGCGAGCAGGCTCACCAGGGCGGCCGCCGCCCCCGGCACCAGCACCCGCAGCAGCAGGTCCTGCACGGCCTCCACATCGGAGACCAGCCGGCTCAGCGCGTCGCCGGTGCGCTGGGTGGCGGCGTCCCGCCGGGCGGTCAGGGTGGCGAAGACCCGGGCCCGGACGTCGGTGATCATGCGGAGCACGGCGTCGTGCCCGGCGAGCCGTTCGGAGTAGCGGAACACGCCCCGGCTGACCGCGAGCGCGCGCACCGCGACGATCGCCACGGTCAGCCGGTCCAGCGGTGGCCGGCCGGCGGCGCTCATCAGCAGCCAGGTGGCGGTGGCCATCAGGGCCAGCCCGGCGAACTCGGTGGCCGCGGCGAGCAACCCGGCGCCGAGCAGGCGGCCCAGGTAGGGCCGGGCCAGCCGCAGCACCGCCCGCTCGGCGCTCGCGCCGCCCCGGACACCGGCCGGCGGGGCGGCGACGGTCGGGGCCGGGCCGCCCGGCAGCAGTTCGGCCGGGTTCATCTCGGCGGCGACCGGCGCGCCCGGATCCCGGCCGGCCGGGGTGACCCCGTCCCGGGCGACCCCGCCCGGGACCGCCCGCACCGGCTGGTCCGGCCCGTCGGGGCGCTCCGGGACGCTCGGGACGTCGGTCATGGCGTCACCTTCCCGGCCGGCACCGGGCCCAGCTCGGTGACCCGGCCGTCCTCGACGCGGAGGATCCGGTCGGCGTCCTCCAGCAGCGCGGGCCGGTGCGCGACCAGCAGCGCGGTACGCCCGGCGACCAGCCGCCGGGTGGCCGCCAGCACGACCGCCTCGCTGGCGCTGTCCAGCCGGGCGGTCGGTTCGTCGAGGAGCACCAGCGGGGCGTCCCGGAGGAACGCCCGGGCCAGCGCGACCCGCTGTCGCTGCCCGCTGGACAGGCCGTGCCCGCGCTCGCCCAGCGCGGTGCCGAGCCCGTCGGGCAGGGCGGCGACCACCTCGTCCAGCGCGGCGTCGGTGACCGCGCCGGCCAGCGCGGCGTCCGGCGTGTCGGGAGCGCCGAGGCGGATGTTGTCGGCGAGCGAGCCGGCGAAGAGGTGGGCCCGCTGCGGCACCCAGGCCAGCTCGCGCCGCCAGGCGTCGAGGTCGACCCCGGCCAGGTCCACGCCGTCGACGGTGACCCGGCCGGCGGTCGGGGTGACGAAGCCGAGCAGCAGGGCGAGCAGGGTGCTCTTGCCCGCACCGCTGGGGCCGATGACGGCGACCCGCTCGCCGGGGCGGATGGTGAGCGTGACGTCCCGCAACGCCGTGGTCCGCTCGTACGCGACGGTCACGCCCTCGAAGCGGATCTCGCCCCGGCCGCCCGGCGCCGGCCGGGCGCCTCCCGGGCCGGCCGCCTCCGGCGCCGCGGAGAGGGTGAGCGCCTCGTCCAGCGCGGTCAGCCCCTCCATGCTGGCGTGGAACCGGCTGCCCGCCGCCCGCAGCGGCAGGTACGCCTCCGGGGTGAGCAGCAGCACCAGCAGCGCGGTGGAGAGGGTGATCCCGCCGCCGAGCAGCCGGATGCCGACCGGCACGGCGACCAGCGCCACCGAGAGGGTGGCGACCAGTTCGAGGACCAGCGCCGACAGGAAAGCGATGCGTAGCGTCTTCATGGTGGCCTGGCGGTGCCCGTCGGCCATCCGGCGCACCACGTTCACCTGGGCGCGGGCCCGGCCGAACGCGCGCAGCGTGGGCAGCCCGGCCACCATGTCGAGGAAGTGCCCGCCGAGCAGCGACAGCCGCCGCCACTGCCGCTCGGTGGCGGCCTGCGCCTGCCAGCCGAGCAGCGCCCCGAAGATCGGGATGAGCGGGATGGTCAGCGCGATGATCAGCGCCGAGCTCCAGTCGGCGAGCACGATCCGGGCCAGCACGGCCAGCGGCACGGTCACGCTCAGCACGAGCTGCGGCAGGTAGCCGGTGAAGTAGGGGTCGAGCGCGTCCAGGCCGCGCCCGGCGAGGGTGGCGAGCTGCCCGGCCCGCCGGCCGGCGACCCAGGTGGGGCCGTGCCGGCCGACCGCGCGCAGCAGGTCGGCGCGGAGGGCGGCCTTGACCGTGGCCGCCGCCCGGGCCGCCACGGTGCCCTGCGCCCAGCTCACCAGCGCCCGGGCCGCGACCGCCGCCACGAAACCGGCCAGCGCGGGCCGGTGCAGCCGCCCGTCGATCGCGGTGGCCAGCAGGGTGGCCAGCGCGGTGGCCTGCGCGACCACGAGCAGCGCGGTCAGCCCGCCCAGCACCGCGAGCACGGCGAGGTCGCGCCGGGCCGCGGGGACCCGGCGCAGCAGCCGCGGGTCGAACGGGCGGCGGTTCACCAGTACACCGGTGCCCTGCCGTCGGTCCGTCCCCGGAACACCCACCAGCACATCGCCTGAAAGCCTAGTAGGGCCGGCAGGAGCGGCAGCGCGAGCCAGCCCAGCAGCGCCAGCGTCGGCCCGCTCGCGGCCGCGTCGGCCACGGTCAGGGAGGCCGCCGGGTCGACGGTGGAGACCAGCACCCGGGGCCAGAGCGCCGCCCCGACCAGCGGCACCGGCAGGACCAGCGCCGCGCTGGTCGCCGCGAAGGCCACCCCGGCCCGGCCCCGGCCCAGCGCCGCGTGGGCCACCAGCAGGGCCGCCACCAGCGCCAACGGCAGCAGTACGGCGACCGCCGGGCGCGCCACGGCGGCGCGTACCCGATCGGAGAGCAGGCCCAGGGCGGTGGCGGTGGCGACCGCGGTGAGCGCCACCGGCACCAGGCCGCGGGACAGCCGGGCGACCGACGGCAGGTCGGCGGCCGGCAGCCGAAGCGTGAGGAACGTCGCACCCTGCACGGCGACCAGCGCGAGCAGCGCCAGCGCGGCGGCGGCCACGAACGGGGTGACCAGGTGGCCGACCCCGGCCACGTGCCCGTCGCCGGCCGGCGGCACGCCCTGGAGCAGCGCGCCGAGCAGCGCGCCCCAGCCGAGCGCGGCGAGCACGCTGCCGGCCACCACCACCCGGTCCCAGCCGGCGCGTGCGGCGGCGGAACGCGGCCGGCTGCGCAGTTGCACCCCGGCCGTCACCAGCACCACTCCGGCCAGCGCACCGAGCACGGCCGGGTAGCAGCCGGAGAGCAGCTCGCCCTCCAGGGTGGGGAAGGCGCCGAACAGGATGCCGACTGCGGCCACCAGCCAGACCTCGTTGCCGAGGAAGAACGGCCCGACCGCGTTCAGCGCGGCCCGGCGGGTCTCGGGCGTGGCGCCTCGGCCGAGCAACAGCCCGACGCCGTAGTCGTAGCCGCCGAGCACGAGGTAGGTGGCGAAGAAGAGGCCGAGCAGGGCGTACCAGGCGAGTTCCACGGCGGGGCTCCCTCAGGCGAACACGGGGTGGGGGTGGTGGTCGGTGTCCGGCGCGGGCGGCCGGCCGAGCGCGGGGTCGTGTGCGCCCCGGGCGGCGTGCCGGGCCAGCAGCACCCAGTTGGTGACGGCGAGGGTGCCGAGCAGCAGGGTGAAGCCGATCAGCGAGGTGAGCATCAGCCCGGTGCTCACCGGCGAGACGGCCTGCCCGGTCGGCAGCAGCCCGTAGGCGACCCAGGGCTGGCGCCCCACCTCGCGGGCGATCCAGCCGAGGATCACCGCGACGAAGGGCAGCGGCACGGCGAGCAGCACCAGCCAGAGCGGGAACTTCAGCCGGATGATCCAGTCCCGCCAGAGCAGCGGCAGCAGGAACCAGACGCAGCCCAGCGTGAAGCCGATGAGGATCATGAAGCCCAGGCCGACGTTGGACAGCACCGGCGGCGCGTAGTCGCCCGGGCCGAACCGCGCCGTCCAGTCGGCGACCAGCGCGTCGCGGTCGGCCCCGCCGCCGAACTTGGTCGGCTGGAGTTCGCCGACCGGGCCGAACTGCGCGAAGCCGAAGCCCTGGAGCGTGGTCACCGCGAGCGCCGCGGTGATCAGGCCGAGCCGCAGCGACTTCCGGAAGAGCAGGAAGTCCGGGGTACGCCGGATCAGGTGCCAGGCGCTGATCGCGGCCATCAGCGTCCCGCCGGTGACGAGGGCGGCCGAGACCACGTGACCGAAGGCGAAGCCGAGGGTCGGGTTGGTGAGCAGCGCGCCGAAGTCGGTGAGGTGGGCGACTCCGTCGCGGACCTCGTAGCCGACCGGGTGCTGGAGCCACGCGTTGGCCACCATGATCCAGAAGGCCGAGGCGTACGCGGTGAGCGCGACGCCCCAGAGCAACGCCAGGTGGACGCCACGCCGCAGCCGGTGCCAGCCGAAGATCCACATCCCGAGGAACGTGGACTCCAGGAAGAAGGCGACCAGCGTCTCGATGGCCAACGGCGCCCCGAACACGTTGCCCACGTAGCGCGACAGGCCGCTCCAGTTCAGCCCGAACTGGAACTCCATCACGATCCCGGTGGCGATGCCGAGCACGTAGTTGATCACGTAGAGCTGGCCCCAGAAGCGGGTCAGCCGCTGGTAGACCGGCTTGCCGGTGACGTAGCCGGCGGTCTGCAGGCCGACCAGCAGGGTGACCAGGCCGAGGGTGACCACCACGAAGAGAAAGTGGATCGAGGTGGTGGTGGCGAACTGCAGGCGGGCGAGGAGCAGGGGATCCATGGCCGTTCTCCCACGGGTTGACTCGCTTGTCATAGTGAGCCTACACGTAGGCTCGCTACCTATGCGGCCCGAGGCGGCTCCGGGGCGGCTTCCGGTCGGTCAGCTCAGGAAGAGGGAGATCGGCAGGGCGACCAGCAGGGTCGCGACGGACAGCGCGGTGGCGCCGAGCACCCGCGGCGGCCGGTCCGCGACCATGAGCCGCTGCACCCGTACGTCGAGGTCGCGGTCGCCCAGGCCGAGCGTGCCGGCCGGGGTGACCCGGTGCCCGGCGGCGGCGAACCGGCGCAGCGCCCCGGCCAGCGGCGCCTCGGCGTGCAGCTCACGGGCTTTGTCGTCGGCGCGCATCTCGACCAGCAGCGCCACCCGCTCGTGCGCGTCCCGCACCCAGCGGAACCAGGGCAGCGCGCGGCAGAGCGCGGTGAACGGCAGCAGCACCAGATCGTGCCGCTCCTGGGCGTGCGCCCGCTCGTGGGTGAGCACCGCCGCCAGCTCGGCCCGGTCGAGCAGGCTGAGCGTGCCGGCGCTCACCACCACCCGGGGCTTCACCCCGGGCAGGCAGTAGGCCGCCGCGCTCGGGTGGTCGAGCACCAGCGCGCCGGGCACCGTCGGGTCCCGCCGGGCGACCAGGCTGAGCAGGTCCCGGTGCCGGCGCTGGGCGCGTACCGTGCCGTGGATGCTGCGCACGGTGGTGGTGAGCAGCACCGCGCCGATGCCGAAGCCGACCCCGACGAGACCGAGGTGCGGCGCGCCCAGCCCGACGGGCAGGGTGCCGTGGGCCAGGTCGTCGGCGAGGGCCAGCAGCGCGCTCCCGGTCGGCAGCCCGTACGCGGTCAGGCCGAGCGCCATGGGCAGCCCCATGGCCGAGAGGCCGAGCGCCAGCCCGACCGCCTGCCAGCAGACGATCGCCACCCGCGGGGCCTGCCAGGTCCACCGCGCGGCGGCCAGGACCTGCGCGGTCAGCCAGCAGGCCAGGATGGTCGCGGCGAAGTGCAGGGCGTACGCCACGGCGGCCGCCCTACCGGTCCGTCGCCTCGTCGAGCGTCGGGCCGCCGGCCCGCGGGTCCTCGACCCGGTCGGTCAGCCCGGCCTCGGCCGGCGCGGCGCCGGTCAGGCCGGCCTCGGCGCCGAGCGCCGCGCGCAGCACCTCCGCCTCGGTGCCGGTGACCGAGCGGGCGAAGCGCACCAGCGCGGCGTCCCGGCTGCCGCCGAGGTCGAGGGCGTCGAGCATGAGCTGGGCGATGTGCGCCTCACGGGTGGCCGCGGGCCGGTAGCGCCAGGCCCGCCCCTCGCGTTCGCGCTGCACCATGCCCTTGCCGGCGAGCCGGTCGAGCACGGTCATCACCGTCGTGTAGGCCAGCTCCCGCCCGTCGAGGGCGTCGGCGACCTCGCGCACGGTCACGCCGTCCGACGTGGCGGGGACCGAGTCCCACAGCACGTCCATCACCGCACGTTCGAGATCACCGAGCCGAGTCACCCGGTAATCCTACCTCGCGTAGTAGGTGGCCCCGCAGGCCGGCGTGCACTAGCCGATCGCCCAGCCGGCCAGCCCGCGGAGCAGGAGCAGGATCAGCAGCGGAGTCCCGATCACCCAGGCGAAGACGCCCGTGGTGAACAGCGCCCCGCTGATCCGGCGGCGCGGTTCGGCCGGCTCGGTGCGGGCCGCCGCACCGGCCCGGCGGCGGGCCGAGGGCGGGGTGAAGTCGAGCGGGTCCTCGCGCCGGGTGGGCCGGACGAAGAGCCCGCCGGCGCACGCGAGCACCGCCACGGACAGCAGCACGCAGGCGAGCCAGGCGGGGTACAGGCCGGACGGGTCGCGCCGGCCGCCGCCGACGTGGGCCGGGGCGAGCGGGGCGACCGCCCAGGCCGCCGCGGCGACCAGCACCCCGTAGCACAGGAGCACCCCGGCGGTGGCCCACGCCCGCCGGACCGGCAGCCCGGCGGCGGCGGCCGACGGCGTGTGCAGGAGCGTGCCGATCGGCACCGCGAGCAGGAAGAACAGGATCTGGGCGTAGCCGTGCGGGTGCCAGTGTCGCTGCGCCGCCCGGGCCCCGGCGACGGCACCGGAGAGGTCGACCAGCCAGACCGTGCCGGCCGTGGCGACCGCGAGGGCCAGCAGGCTCAGCAGGATGCGCGCGGCCCGACTCTCGGTGGCCGGAAAGGGGTTGATCACGCCCAGGAGGGTAGGGCAGCCCCGCACCCGGCCGGCGCCGGGACATGGCCGACACCGGCTCGGCGAGATCGCGCCGTCGGCGAGGCCGGAAACGGCAGGAGTGGCCGTCCCGGAGGGCGGCCACTCCGGCCGGGAGCGACGGGGGTCAGACGCCCTTGGGGTGCCAGACGGTCTTGGTCTCCAGGAGGGTGGTCATCCGGGCGAGACCCGGGTCGGCGAACCAGTCGTGGTCGGCCGGTGCCGGCCGGAGCACCCGCTTGAGGTTCTCCGCGGCCTTGACCTCCAGCTCGGCGGCCAGCTCGGCGTCGGCGACCCCGGTCAGGTCGATGGCGTTGACGTCCATGTGCGCGGCCAGCGTCGGCACGGTCTCCGACAGCCGGCCGGTGAGGATGTTCACCACCCCGCCCGGCAGGTCGGAGGTGGCCAACACCTCGGCCAGGGTCACCGCCGCCAGCGGCGCCGCCGGGGAGGCGGCCACCACCACGGTGTTGCCGGTCACGATCGCCGGAGCGATCACGCTGACCAGGCCGAGCAGCGCCGGGGACTCCGGGGCCACCACGGCCACCACGCCGGTCGGCTCCGGCGCCGAGAGGTTGAAGTACGGCCCGGCCACCGGGTTCGCGCCGCCGTAGACCTGGGGGAGCTTGTCGGACCAGCCGGCGTACCAGACCCAACGGTCGATGGCCGCGTCGACCTCCTGGGCGGACGCGCCGAGGGCGACGAACTGGTCGCGCCGGCCCTCCAGCATCTCGGCGACCCGGTAGAGGATCTGACCGCGGTTGTACGCGGTCGCCCCGGCCCAGCCCTTCACGGCGGCCCGGGCGGCGACCACCGCGTCCCGCGCGTCCTTGCGGGAGGCCAGCGACACGTTGGAGTCCTGCACGAGATACGACCGTCCCGACTCGCTGCGCGGGAACTTCCCGCCGATGAAGAGCTTGTACGTCTTGCGTACCGCGACCCGCTCAGACATTGAGGTACGCCTCCAGCCCGTGCCGGCCGCCCTCGCGACCGTAGCCCGACTCCTTGTAGCCGCCGAACGGCGAGGTGGGGTCGAACTTGTTGAACGTGTTCGCCCAGACCACGCCGGCGCGCAGCCGGTCGGCCATCCACAGGATCCGGGAGCCCTTGTCGGTCCAGATCCCGGCCGACAGCCCGTACGGCGTGTTGTTGGCCTTCTCCACGGCCTCGGCCGGGGTGCGGAAGGTCAGGACGGACAGCACCGGGCCGAAGATCTCCTCGCGGGCGATCCGGTGCGCCTGGGTGACCCCGGTGAAGATGGTCGGCGCGAACCAGAAGCCGCGGTCGGGCAGCTCGCACGGCGGCGACCAGCGCTCGGCGCCCTCGGCCGCGCCGGCCTCCGACAGCTCCCGGATCCGGGACAGCTGGGCGGCCGAGTTGATGGCGCCGATGTCGGTGTTCTTGTCCAGCGGGTCGCCGACCCGGAGCTGCGCCATCCGCCGCTTCAGCGACTCCAGCACCCGGTCGGCGACCGACTCCTGGACCAGCAGCCGGGAGCCGGCGCAGCAGACGTGCCCCTGGTTGAAGAAGATGCCGTTGACGATGCCCTCGACGGCCTGGTCGACCGGGGCGTCGTCGAAGACGATGTTGGCGGCCTTGCCGCCCAGCTCCAGGGTGAGCTTCTTGCGCGTGCCGGCGACGGCCCGGGCGATGGCCTTGCCCACCTCGGTGGAGCCGGTGAAGGCGACCTTGTCCACGCCCGGGTGCTCGACCAGCGCCCGGCCGGTCTCGCCGGCGCCGGTGACGATGTTGACCACGCCGGCCGGCAGGTCGGCCTGCTGGCAGATCTCGGCGAAGAGCAGCGCGGTCAGCGGGGTGGTCTCGGCCGGCTTCAGCACCACCGTGTTGCCGGCGGCGAGCGCCGGCGCGATCTTCCACGCCAGCATGAGCAGCGGGAAGTTCCACGGGATGACCTGCGCGGCGACGCCGAGCGGGCGCGGGTTCGGGCCGAAGCCGGCGTGCTCCAGCTTGTCGGCCCAGCCGGCGTAGTAGAAGAAGTGCGCGGCGACCAGGGGCACGTCGACGTCGCGGGACTCCTTGATCGGCTTGCCGTTGTCCAGCGACTCCAGCACGGCCAGCTCGCGGGAGCGCTCCTGGATGATCCGGGCGATCCGGTACAGGTACTTGGCCCGGTCGCGGCCCGGCATCGGACCCCAGACCTTCTCGTACGCCTCGCGGGCGGCGCGGACCGCGCGGTCCACGTCCTGGCTGCCGGCCTCGGCGATCTCGGCCAGCACCTCCTCGGAGGCCGGGTTGATCGACTTGAAGCTGCCGCCGTCGGTCGGGTCGACGAACTTCCCGTCGACGAAGAGCCCGTACGAGGGCTTGATGTCCACCACCGAGCGCGACTCGGGGGCGGGTGCGTATTCGAACATCGCGCTCAGTCCAGGGTGAAGTAGTCGGGGCCGGCGTAGACGCCGGTAGTCAGCTTGGTGCGCTGCATGAGCAGGTCGTTCAGGAGGCTGGACGCGCCGAACCGGAACCAGTCCGGGTCCAGCCAGTCGGCGCCGACGGTCTCGTTGACCATGACCAGGTACTTGATCGCGTCCTTGGTGTTCTTGATGCCGCCGGCCGGCTTCACGCCGACCTGCCGCCCGGTGGCGGCGCGGAAGTCGCGGACCGCCTCCAGCATCACCAGGGTCACCGGCGGGGTGGCCGCGACCGGGACCTTGCCGGTGGAGGTCTTGATGAAGTCGCCGCCCGCCAGCATGGCCAGCCAGGACGCCCGGCGCACGTTGTCGTAGGTGGCCAGCTCGCCGGTCTCCAGGATCACCTTGAGGTGGGCGTCCCCGCAGGCCTCCTTGGTGGCCACGATCTCGTCGTAGACCTCCTTGTAGCGGCCGGCCAGGAAGGCGCCCCGGTTGATCACCATGTCGATCTCGTCGGCGCCGGCCTCGACGGCCGCCCGGGTGTCGGCGAGCTTGATCTCCAGGGGGGCCTGACCCGAGGGGAAGGCGGTCGCCACGCTGGCCAGGTGCACGCCGGAGCCGCGCAGCACCTCGGCCACGTACGGGACCATCGCCGGGTAGACGCAGACCGCGCCGACGTGCGGGCAGGACGGGTCGGCCGGGTCGGGGCGCAGCGCCTTGGCGGCCAGGGCCCGCACCTTGCCGGGGGTGTCGGCCCCCTCGAGGGTGGTCAGGTCGACCATCCGGATCGCCAGGTCGATGGCCTGGGCCTTGGCCGTGGTCTTGATGGAGCGGGTGCCGAGCTGTGCCGCCCGCTGCTCCGCGCCGACCTGGTCCACGCCGGGCAGGCCGTGCAGGAAGGTCCGCAGAGCGGTCTCGGATCGTCCCAGCTCGGAGAGCTCCGACCGGGCCGACGTCGCTGTCGCCGTCATGCCTCGAATACTACGCACCCGCGCGTCGGGTGATCTTGGTCACGCCGGTGCGGTCGGCGGGTGCCGCACGTGAGCGGCGTCGCTGGTCCGCCCGCACCTGCGGTGCGCCCGCCCCGGGACCGGTAGGTTGAGCGATCGTGGACGTACACGTCATTGACCACCCGCTCGCCCAGGCGCGGCTGACCGCCATGCGAGACGCCCGGACCGACTCGGCGTCGTTCCGGGCCGCGCTGCACGAACTCACCACCATGCTGGTGTACGAGGCCGCGCGCTCGTTCCCCGTCGAGAAGTACCCGGTGCAGACCCCGGTCACCGCCACCGAGGGCACCCGGCTCGCGAACCCGCCGCTGCTGGTACCGGTGCTGCGGGCCGGTCTCGGCATGGCCGACGCCGCGCTCGGGCTGCTCCCCGAGTCGTCGATGGGCTTCGTCGGCCTGGCCCGCGACGAGGAGACGTACGAGCCGCGCGCGTACATGGAGTCGCTGCCCCGGGACCTCGCCGGCCTGCCGGTGCTGGTGCTCGACCCGATGCTGGCCACCGGCGGCTCGCTGGAGCACTGCTGCCGGCTGCTCGCCGACCGCGGCTGCACCGACATCACGGTGCTCTGCGTGCTGGCCGCGCCGGTCGGCATCGAGCGGCTGGAGCGTTCCGGGCTGCCGTTGCGCCTGGTCACCGCCGCGATCGACGAGGGCCTCAACGACCGGATGTTCATCGTCCCGGGCCTCGGCGACGCCGGGGACCGCCAGTTCGGCGGCATGCCCCGCTTCTAACGCACCCCAGCCCCGTCGATCATGGAGTTGTGGCAGCGGACAAGCCTCACCTACCGCCCGCAATCCGGCACCACAGCTCCATGATCGACGCGCGGCGGGCGCGTTGGCTCCCCCGGCGTGCGGGGAGGCGCTAGCGTTCCGGGCCATGACTGGTGTTGCGCTCGCCGAAGAGCTGCTGCTGCTCGCCTATGACGACGAAACCGGCAAGGCGACCATGCCGCGGATCAGCCTGGACCTGGGCATGGCCGCCGCGGTGCTGGTCGAGCTGGCCCTGGCCGGCCGGATCGCCTTCGCCGACGGCAACCTGGCGGTGCTCGACCCGGCGCCGACCGGCGAGCCGATCGCCGACGAGGTCCTCGCCCGGATCGCCGCCGACACCCCGCACACCCCGTCCTCGTGGGTGCAGCGGCTGCGGCACGGCCTGCGCGACCGGATCCTCGGCGACCTCTGCGGCCGGGGCGTGGTGCGGGACGTCGACGAGACCGAGCTGGGCTTCATCCACGTGCACCGCTACCCGGTCGCGGACGCCTCGGTCGAGGCCGACATCCGGCAGCGGCTGGCCGACGCGCTGACCGTCGGGCAGCTCCCCGACGAGCGGACCGCCGCGCTCGCCACCCTGGTCGCGGTGCTGCGGATGGAGCCGGCGCTCGGCCTGACCGGCACCGCCGCCACCGACGCCGGCAAGCGCCTGGAGGAGATCGCCGCCGGCGCCGGCTTCTCCGGCACGGTGAGCCTGGACGACAGCGTCGTCCGCCCCTCGGTCAGCCTGGTCATCGCCGCCCTGGCGCAAGCGATCGACGCCGCCCTGGGCAAGCGCCCCTGACCGCCCCCGCCCCACCGCCACCGCCCGTTGATCATGAAGTTAGCGGCGTCGGCAACCGCTCTCTCCGCCGCTAACTTCATGATCACCGCAGAGCAGGCGCGGGTCAGAGGCCGAGGGCGGCGGCGATCTCTCCGCGGAGTTCCGTGACCGCGGCGTGGGCGCGGCGGCGGGCCGCGGGGACATCGCCGTCCGTCACCGGCTCCACCACCTCCAGGTACGCCTTGAGCTTCGGCTCGGTGCCGGAGGGGCGGATGACCACCCGGGCGGCGTCGGTCCGCAGGATCACCACATCCGCCCCGGGCAGCAGGTCGGACGCCTCGGTGACCGGGTGCCCGAGCAGCACGGTCGGGGTGGCCGCGCGGATCCGGGACATCGCGTCGGCGATCACCCGCAGGTCCTCCACCCGGACCGAGAGCTGGTCGGTGTGGTGCACGCCGAACTCGGCGGCCAACTCGTCCAGCCGGTCGCTCAGCGTCCGGCCCTCGGCCTTGAGGCCGGCGGCCAGCTCGGCCACGGTCAGCGCGGCGGTGATGCCGTCCTTGTCGCGCACGTGCTCCGGCGCGACGCAGTAGCCGAGCGCCTCCTCGTAGCCGAAGACCAGCGGCTCCCGGCCGCCACCGGCCCGGACGATCCACTTGAACCCGGTCAGCGTCTCGTCGTAGGGCAGGCCCCGGGCCGCGGCCATGGCCCGGAGCAGGGTCGAGGAGACGATCGTGGTGGCGTAGAGGCCGGTCACCCCGCGCCGCATCAGGTGGTCGGCGAGCAGGGCGCCCACCTCGTCCCCGCGCAGCATCCGCCAGCTCCCGTCCGCCGGAACGGCCACCGCGCACCGGTCCGCGTCCGGGTCGTTGGCGATGGCGACGTCCGCGCCGGTGCTGCCGGCCAGCGCGACCAGCTTGTCCACCGCGCCCGGCTCCTCCGGGTTGGGGAAGCTGACCGTCG
The DNA here is from genome assembly GCF_040610095.1 of Micromonospora sp. NPDC004540. NCBI lineage: Bacteria > Bacillati > Actinomycetota > Actinomycetes > Micromonosporales > Micromonosporaceae > Micromonospora > Micromonospora sp. NPDC004540. Next base: position 16,729 of record NZ_JBEXLR010000066.1, on the reverse strand, counting down.
GGAAGGCCGGGTCCGGCTCGGCCTGCTCGGGCACCACGCCGGGCGTCGCGAAACCGGCCCGGGCGAACGCGGCGGTCAGCACCGCGGCGCCCACCCCGTGCAGCGGCGTGTACGCCACCTTCAGGTCCCGCGGGCCGGCCGGGTCGACCACCGCGGCGGCCCGCTCGACGTACCCGGTGACCAGGTCGTCGCCGAGCACCTGGCCGGGCGGGCCGAGCGGCACCTCGGCCAGCGGGCCGACCGCCCGGATGGCCGCCTCGATGCCGGCGTCGGCCGGCGGCACGATCTGCGCGCCCGCGCCCAGCTCCCCGCCGAGCTGCGCACCCAGGTAGACCTTGTAGCCGTTGTCCTGCGGCGGGTTGTGGCTGGCGGTGACCATCACCCCGGCCACCGCGCCGAGGTGCCGCACCGCGAAGGCCAGCACCGGGGTGGGCAGCGGGCGGGGCAGCAGCAGTGCCGGCCGACCCGCGCCGGTGGCCACCTGGGCGGTGCGCTCGGCGAAGGCCCGCGAGCCGTGCCGGGCGTCGTACCCGATCACCAGCGGGCCCTCGCCGCCCTGGTCGGCGAGCCAGCCGACCAGCCCGGCGGCGGCCTGGGTGACCACCGCGAGGTTCATCCCGTTCGGGCCGGCGCGCAGCGGGCCGCGCAGCCCGGCGGTGCCGAAGGTCAGCGGACCGGCGAACCGGTCGGCCAGCTCGGGCGCGCTGCCCGGCAGCCCGGCGAGGACTCTGCGCAGCTCGTCGCGGTCGGCCGGGTCCGGGTCGTCGTCGAGCCAGCGCTCGGCCCGGGCGCGAAGGTCGTCAAGGTCAGTGGTTTCCGCCGCCATGCCTCATGAAAGCACGGCGGCGGATCACCACTGGCCGTCGGCCTCGACTCAGTTGGCCCCGGTGAGCTGGAACGAGCGGGCCATCGCCTCGAAGATCGGCTTGCTCGCGGCGAAGTCGGGCTCGTTGGCGGTCAGGTAGAACGAGTAGACCTTGCCGTCCTGCACGACGCCGCGCCACATGCCGTGTCGCTTCGCATCGCCGTCGCCGCAGGTGTATTCGAACTCCGCGGCCGCCTTGCCGGCCACCGTCGGCTCGGTCATCGCCAGCTGCTCGTAGGGCTTGGCGCACGACTTGCTCTTGTCCCGCAGGTTGCGGGAGGCGAACTCGGCCCAGCTGACCGAGGTCCCGTTCCACTCCTCGGCGAGGACGCGCACCTTGCGGCCCTCGGTCTCGGGGTCGACGAAGTCGACGAAGACGCCACCGGTCTTGCGGTCCCAGCCCTTCGGCACCTGGATGTTGACGCCCTTGACGGACTGCGCCTGCATCTCCACCGGCGGGGCCTCGGCGGACGTCGAGGGCAGCGTGCCCACGATCGGCGGGGGCGCGTCGTCGCCGCCGCTGGTCAGCGCGATCACGCCGACCAGGAGCAGCACGGCCACCCCACCGGCGGCGGCGAGCTGGACCTTGCGCGGCCAGCCCTTCACCCGGCCGACGACGCCCTTGGCCCCGCCTAGCGTGCCGCCGCCGGCCGGCGCGGGGCTGGTCGCCCAGGGCTGGCCGGTGCCGGGCACGGACCACTGGTTGCCGCCGTACACCGGCTGGGTGGCGTCGGCGCCGCGGCCGTAGACCGGCTGGGTGGCGTCCGGGTGGCCGGCAGGCACCCGCTGGGTGGCGTCCGGCGTCGCGGTGTGGCCGAGCCGCTGGGTGGCGTCCGGCGAGATGCGCTGGGTGGCCTCCGGGCCCGCGCCCGGCCCGGACATCGCCCCGGTGGGGGTGTGCAGCGGGCCGGCCAGCGCGTCGGCGCTGGTCTCGTCGAGCGCGGCGCCGCCCGCCGCGGCTGCGGGCCGCTCGCCGCGGCGCAGGGCGGCGAGCCGGTCGGTCAGCGACTCACCGGGCCCGATCATCGCCCGGCCACCGATCTGGCCGCTCGGCTTCGGCTCGGGCGTGATGATCGCCGGCGGCGTCGACGGCCGCTGCACCGGCACCACGGCATAGGGGTCGGTGACCGAGTTGACCGCGGTGGCGGTGCTGGTCAGCGGGCCGGCGAGCAACTCGCGCAGCATGGCCCGGGCGGTGTGCACGTCCAGCCGGCGGGCCGGGTCCTTCTCCAGCAGGCCCATGAGCACCCGGGTCAGCGGGCCGCTGCGCTGCGGGGTGGCGGGCGGGTCCTCGACCACCGCGTGCATGGTCTCGATCGGGTCGCCCTTGTCGAACGGGGGACGCCCCTCCACGGCGGTGTAGAGCGTCACGCCGAGCGAGAAGAGGTCGCTGGGCGGGCCGAAATCCTGGCCCATGGCCCGCTCGGGGGAGATGAAGTGCGGCGAGCCGAGCACCATGCCGGGCGTGGTGAGCTGCACGTCGGTGGGCATCCGGGCCACGCCGAAGTCGGTCAGCACGCACCGGCCGTCGGAGCAGATGAGCACGTTGGCCGGCTTCACGTCGCGGTGCAGCACGCTGATCGCGTGCGCCACCTCCAGCGCGCCGAGCAGGGCGATGCCGATCTTGGCAACCGCGCGGGGCGCGACCGGCCCGTCCTCGATCACCATGTCGGCCAGGCTGCGGGCGTCCAGCAGCTCCATCACGATCCACGGCCGGCCACCCTCGGTGACCACGTCGTACACCTGGACCACGGCGGGGTGCTGGATCGCGGCGGCGGCGCGGGCCTCGCGGAGGGTCCGCTCGTACAGCGCGTCGCGGTCGCTGGGGGCGAGCCCCGGCGGGAGGACGACCTCCTTCACCGCCACGTCGCGGCGCAGCAGCGTGTCTGTCGCACGCCAGACCGTGCCCATGCCGCCGTTGCCCACCGGCGAGCGCAGCGAGTAGCGGCCACCGATGGTGGTGCCGGGTGCTGCGCGTCCAGTGGGGGGACTGATCGGTCCGCCGCTCCACGTCGGGATCTGAGTCACAGAAAAGCCACCGGGGGGATATCGAGGGGGCTGGGACACAACCCCTCTATCTTGCTGGTTCCGACGCCCGATGCGAAACCCGACGCGGCGGACGTTTACCTACTCGACGGTATGTGGCCAGGTACTCACCTCCGGTCGATGCGCGCCGTCACGTGTGCGGTATCCCTCACCCAACGATCGGCGGCCGCGTCCTACCATCCGGTAATGAGCGAAGCGCGGTCAAGCGAGTCGGGTTTCCCGATCAAGGGCGTCTACACGGCGGCCGACCTTCCGGAGGACCTGGACTCCCGGCTGGGCGGCCCGGGCGAGTACCCGTACACCCGCGGGGTCTACCCGACGATGTACACCTCCCGGCCGTGGACCATGCGGCAGTACGCCGGCTTCGGCACCGCCACGGAGAGCAACGCGCGCTACCACCAGTTGCTGCGGGCCGGCACCATGGGCCTCTCCGTCGCCTTCGACCTGCCCACCCAGATGGGCTACGACTCCGACGACCCGATCGCGCACGGCGAGGTGGGCAAGGTCGGGGTCGCCATCGACTCCATCGAGGACATGCGGACGCTCTTCGACGGCATCCCGCTGGACAAGGTCTCCACCTCGATGACCATCAATGCCCCCGGCTCGGTGCTGCTCCTGCTCTACCAGCTCGTGGCCGAGGAGTCCGGGGTGCCGGGGTCGGCGCTCAACGGCACCATCCAGAACGACATCCTCAAGGAGTACATCGCCCGGGGGACGTACATCTTCCCGCCGAAGCCCTCGCTGCGGCTGGTCGCCGACACCTTCGCGTACTGCCGTGCCGAGGTGCCGAAGTGGAACACCATCTCCATCTCCGGCTACCACATGGCCGAGGCCGGCGCGTCGCCCGCACAGGAGATCGCGTTCACCCTGGCCAACGGCGTGGAGTACGTCCGGGCGGCGCTCGCCGCCGGGCTGGCCGTGGACGACTTCGCGCCCCGGTTGTCGTTCTTCTTCGTGGCCCGCACCACGCTGCTGGAGGAGGTCGCCAAGTTCCGGGCGGCCCGGCGCATCTGGGCCCGGCTGATGCGCGACGAGTTCGGGGCGAAGAACCCGAAGTCGATGATGCTGCGGTTCCACACCCAGACCGCGGGCGTGCAGCTCACCGCCCAGCAGCCGGAGGTGAACCTGGTCCGGGTGGCCGTCCAGGGCCTCGGCGCGGTGCTCGGCGGCACCCAGTCGCTGCACACCAACAGCTTCGACGAGGCGATCGCGCTGCCCACCGAGAAGGCGGCCCGGCTGGCCCTGCGCACCCAGCAGGTGCTGGCGTACGAGACGGACCTGACCGCCACCGTCGACCCGTTCGCCGGGTCGTACGTGGTGGAGGCGATGACCGCCGAGCTGGAGACGGCCGCCGACGAGCTGATGCAGCGGGTCTTCGACCACGGTTCGGCGGTGGACGCCATCGAGGCGGGCTTCCAGAAGCGGGAGATCGAGCAGTCCGCGTACCGGATCGCCCAGGAGATCGATTCGGGCGAGCGGGTGGTGGTCGGCCTCAACCGGTTCCAGATCGACGAGGAGGAGCCGTACGAGCCGCTGCGGGTGGACCCGACGATCGAGGTCGGCCAGGCGGAGCGGCTGGCCAAGCTGCGCGCCCAGCGGGACTCCGGTGCGGTCGAGCGCGCCCTGGCCGAGCTGCGGGCCGCGGCCGAGGGAGACGCCAACGTGCTCTACCCGATGAAGGACGCGCTGCGCGCCCGGGCCACCGTCGGCGAGGTGTGCGGGACGCTGCGTGACGTGTGGGGGATCCACCGGCCGAGCGACCGGTTCTGAGTCGATCCGACGGCGGCCCCGCCGGCACCTCCGCGGTGTCCGGCCCGGGCCGCCGTCGCTTTCCCGACCGTGGTGCTGACCTGGGCGAACGCCCCGCGGCGGCGTACAGTCGATGGTCTCCCCGCACGCGGCGGGGGCGGTGACGGCTCGGTGCGGATCCTCCCCGGGCGACGCCGCCCGGACGCCGCTCCCGGTCGATCGGGCAGCGTGGCCGTGACCGGCCCGCGTGTGCGGATCCGGAATACGGGTAACCCGGTCGGGTGATCCGGACGGACAGCCTGTGCGGTCGCACTCAGGACCCGCATGTCACCGTCGGGAGTCGTTCGACAGCCGACCGTTGTGGCGCAATTGTCCGAGCGGCAGTTAATTGCCGCGACTAATGCGACAATTCGGAACGACGGCCCGGATTTGGTGACCGTTGAATCGGTTACGCGTTGTAGGAGGTGTGGGGCAGATGACGGGGTTCGACCGCGATCTACCTGCTGTCCCGCTGATATTCGGGCCCTCTCACCAGGGCATTCGTGACGCTGCGCGGTCCGACCGCTACGCGAAAGATGTTGCGCAGCGTCACCGCCGGAGGTCTAGGCTGTCTGCTGTTCTCCCCGATGATCCATCCATCTCTAGTGATCGAGAATTCGACGTGACGAGTGCGTTGACGCTGCCGTCAGGCAGCCAGCTGGCGTCGTCCTGGCCGGAGGCGCCGACCGGGTCCCAGCCCCTGCCTTTCGAGCTCGACCATCTGCTCGCGCTGCGGGTACCCGGCCTCATCGCCACCCGCCGTCACATCCACTCCCACCCGGAGCTGTCGGGCGAGGAGTTCGAGACGGCCGCCCTGGTCCACCGCGAGCTCTCCCTCGCCGGGCTGAAGCCGCGCCTGCTGCCGAAGGGCAACGGGGTCATCTGCGACATCGACGGGCGCCCGGACGGCCCGGTGATCGCGCTCCGCGCCGACATCGACGCGCTGCCGCTGACCGACCCGAAGGACGTGCCGTACCGGTCCACCGTGGACGGCGTCTGCCACGCCTGCGGGCACGACGTGCACACCAGCGTGATGCTCGGCGTGGGCATGCTGCTCGCCCAGCTCGCCGACCTCGGCCAGCTCGACGGCCGGGTGCGGCTCATCTTCCAGCCCGCCGAGGAGATCCTGCCCTGCGGGTCGCTGGAGGTCATCGAGGCCGGCGGCCTGGACGACGTGGTGCAGATCTTCGCGGTGCACTGCGACCCGAACCTGCCGGTCGGCAAGGTCGGCCTGCGGGTCGGCCCGATCACCGCCGCCGCCGACAACGTCACCGTCCGGCTCACCGGCCCCGGCGGGCACACCGCCCGCCCGCACCTGACCGTCGACCTGGTCGACGCGCTCGGCCGGCTGGTCACCGAGGTGCCGACCCTGGTGAGCCGCCGGGTACCGGCCAACAGCGGGCTGCTGCTGGTGTTCGGCCACGCCTCGGCCGGCACCCGCTACAACGTCATCCCCTCCGAGGCCTGCGCGGCCGGCACCCTGCGGGTGATGGACCGGGACACCTGGGACCAGGCCCCGAAGATCGTGGCTCAGGTGGTGCGGGACGTGCTCGCCCCCACCGGCGCCACCGTCGACCTGGAATACCTGCGCGGCCGGCCGCCGGTCACCAACGACGCCCGGGCCATCGGCGTGCTGACCGCCGCCACCGCGGCCGCGCTCGGGCCGGAGGGCATCGCGGAGACCCCGCAGAGCATGGGCGGCGAGGACTTCTCCTGGTACCTGGAGCACGTGCCCGGCGCACTCGCCCGCCTCGGCGTCGGCCGGAACGGGCCCAACGTGGACCTGCACCGGGCCTCGTTCGACGTGGACGAGCGCGCCATCCCGGTCGGCGTACGCCTCATGGTCCAGACCGCGCTGCGGGCACTGGCGGCGGCCCGCTAGGGACCGGACCGGCCGGTTCCGGCAGCGCCGGGCCGGCCGGCGGGGTACGGCGCCCGCGGCGGCGGGCCAGGGCCACCACCAGCGCCACCGGCACGCCGATCGCCACCGCGAACGGCAGCACCGCGCCCAGCACGGTGAGCGCCACCCGCAACGAGCCCAGGAACGCCGACCAGCCGCCCCGCAGCCCGGTCAGGAAGCCGAGGTCCTCCTCGTCCCCGGCGGCCACGGCCTCCGGGCCGACGAAGGTCACCGTGACGGTGGAGAGCGCGGTCAGGTCGGCGAGCCGGCGCTTCTTCGCCTCCAACGAGGCCAGGTCCGCCTCCCGGCGGCCCACCTCGTTCTCCAGGGTCACCAGGTCGCCGATCGAGGTGGCCCGGGCCAGCAGCCGGCGGGCGCTGTCCACCCGGGCGCGCTGGGTGGCGATCCGGGCGTCCAGGTCCACGGTCTCCTCGGTGACGTCCTCGGTCCGCACCTCGCGCCGCTCCTGCTTGCCGAGCTTGGCCAGCGCCTCCAGGACACTCGTGAACCGGTCCGCCGGCACCCGGAGGGTCAGCTCGGCCCGGGCGTCCGCCGAGTCGCTGTTGCGCTGGTCGCCGCCGACGAAGCCGCCCGCCGCCGTCGCCGCCGTGCTCGCCTCGCGGGCCGCCCGCTCCACGTCGTCCACCCGCACCTGGAGCGTTCCGGTGTAGATGATCGCCCGCTGGTCGACCCGCAGGTCCGCGCCGCCCGCACCCGACTGGGCCGGCGCCGCCCGGTCCTTGTCCGCCGCCCCGCCCGCCACCGACTGCGGCTGCGCGGCCGTGCCCGCGTTGTCGCCTCCCCCGTCGCCCGCGCTGCAGGCCCCGGCGCCCAGCACCACCAGCAGCCCGGCCGCCGCGAGCACCCGGCCCCGGCGGCGGCTGTCCCGTATCCTCATGTCCCCGCTCCGATCCTTGACGGCCCCGGTGCGGGACCGATACGTCGGACGCGGCGCGACACCGCGCCGGTTCCGGCAGACTGCGCTGAGGACGTCACGATTCGATAATCGAGGAGTCACGATGCAGGTCACCAAGTACGCCCACTCCTGCCTCCGGCTGGAGCACGACGGGGGAGTGCTGGTCGTGGACCCCGGTGTCTACAGCGAACCCGAGGCGCTGGACGGGGTGGACGCGGTGCTGATCACGCACGAGCACCCGGACCACGTGAACGTCGAGGCGCTGACCCGGGCGCTGGACAAGCGGCCCGTCCCGGTCCTCGGTCCCGCCTCGCTCGCCGGGGTGCTCGGTGACGCGGCCGAGGCGCTGACCGTGGTCACCCCGGGCGAGTCGTTCACCGCGGCCGGCGTGGCGGTCCGCGCGTACGGCGGCCAGCACGCCGTCATCCACCCCGACATCCCGGTCGTCCAGAACCTGGGCTACCTGTTCAACGACGTGGTCTACCACCCGGGGGACGCGCTCGTCGTCCCCGACGAGGTCCAGGTGGACACCCTCTTCGCCCCGATCCACGCGCCCTGGTCGAAGTTCTCCGAGGTGGTCGACTTCATCCGGGCGGTCGCGCCGCGGCGGGCCTACGCGCTGCACGACGCGCTGCTCAACGACAACGGCTTCGGCGTGCTCGACCGGCAGTACACGGCGCTGTCGAAGACCGACTACCGGCGGCTCGAACCGGGCACCCGAATCGACTCCTGAGCGGGCATGGCCGGTCCACCCCCCGACCTGGTCCAGCGGCTCTACGCGACGCCGCCGGACCGGTTCGTCGCGGCCCGGGACGCCGCCGTCAACGAGGCGCGCCGGGCCGGCGACCCGAAGGCCGCCCGGGAGATCGGCAAGCTGCGCCGGCCCACCGTCGCCGCCTGGCTGGTCAACCTGCTGGCCATCCGCCGCCCCGAACTGGTCGCCGACCTGGCGCAGCTCGCCGAGTCGCTCCGCTCCGCCCAGCGTGAGCTGCGCGGCGGCCGGCTCCGCGAGCTGTCCGCGCAGCGCCGGGCCGTGGTGGGCGCGCTGGTCGCCGAGGTGCGCAAGCTGGCCGCCACCGAACCGGGCGCCCCGCCGGTCGCGAAGCTGCCGCTCGGTGAGGTGGAGGCGACGCTGAACGCCGCGCTCTCCGACACCGAGGTGGCCGAGCAGGTTCGCGCCGGCCGGCTGCTGCGGGCCACCCACTACGCCGGCTTCGGCGAGGTGCCCCGGCCGCAGCTGCGGCTGGTCACCGGCGGCGGCGAGGAGGAACCCGCCGTACCGGACCGGGCGGCCGAGCGGGCCGAGGCCCGGCGGACGCGCGACGAGCGGGCCGCCGAGCGGGCGGCCCGGGCCGAGCGGGCGAAGCGCCGCCGGGCCGTGGAACGGGAGCTGGCGAAGGCCCGCGGCGACCAGGAGCGGGCCGAGGCGGAGCTGACCGGGGCCGCCGACGCGGAACGGGACGGCGTGGCGACGCTGGACCGGATCGAGACCGAGCTGGCCGAGCTGGAACGCCGCCGGGCCGTCGCCGAGCAGGAGCTGAGCCGGGCCAAGCTGGCTCGTCGCGGCGCGGAGCGGTCGCTCACCGCCGCCCGCCGACGCACCGGCGAGGTGGAGGCCGCGTTGGAGGCGCTGGACGCCGAAGAGGGGGATGCCGCGGAAGGTGGCCCGGAGGCAGACTGACCGTGATGGATGACCACGGTGGACGGCCGGTGGGGTGCCGCCGATGACCCCGGAGCAGGTCGCCGCCGCCAGCAAGCCGCTGGTGCTGGAGCTCGGGGAGGCGTTCTCCCGCTGCCCGTCGACGCTGCGCCGGGCCCGGCTGCTCGGCATCTCCGGCTGGGCCTTCTACATCACCGGCCGGGCCGGCGCGCTCGGTGACGTACGCGCCGAGACGGTGGCCGCCGCGCTCGGCTTCATCGCCCCGGAGGCGGTCGCCGACGGCTGGGACGCCGCCGTGCGGGCCGTCCCGCCGCTGGAGGTGGCGGGCGCGAACCTGGCCGAGTGCTGCCGGTGGGGCGCGACCAACCTGGGCGACGCCCCGGAGGCGTCCCGCCTCGCCGCGCTGCTGCGCCGGGCGGTCGACGCGGCGGACGGCAGCGGGATGCCGCTCTTCGCCGCCTGGCGGGCCATGCCGGTCGACGACCCCGCGCCGGGCGCCCGGGCGGCGGTCGCGCTGCTGCTGCTCCGCGAGCACTTCGTCGGGGCCTACCTGCTGGCGGTGCGGGCCGCCGGGATGACCCCGCTGGAGGCGGTGCTGGCCGGGCCGGAGGGGGACGCCGGGGCCGCCGCGTGCGGCTGGTCCCCGCCGTACCCGCCGGTGGGGCCGCTCGTGCGCCGGCGGCTCTGGGCCGAGGCGGTGACCGACCGGCTGGTCTCCCCGGCGTTCCGGGCGCTCGGCCCCGGCGAGGGCGCGGAACTGCTCACCCTGCTCACCGCCGCGCGGCTGCACGTCCGCGGCGGATAAATGGGGAGCGCGGTCGCCGGGGCGGCTGTCAGGATCTGCCGCGTGACGATTCCCGCCGGCTGGACGGCCCGCCGCCCCACCCTCGACGACGTGCCCGCGATCCTGGCGGTGGTGCACGCCGCCGACACCTTCGCGGTCGGCTACCCCGACTTCGACGCGGAGGACGTCCGCGACGCCCTGACCGCGCCCTTCGTCGATCCGGCCCGGGACTCCTGGCTGGTCACCGACCCGGACGGGACCGCGGTCGCCTGGACGATCCTGAGCAACCCGACCGGGGTGGGCCGGGAGTGGGTGGACGTCCTGGTGGACCCCGAGCGCGGCGCCGACCTGCGCGCCCCGCTGCTGGCCCGGCTGCTCGACCGGGTCGCCGAGCGGGCCGCCGAGCGCGGCCTGCCCGCCCTCACCGCCCGTACCGGCGTCTTCGCCCCGGAGACCCGATGGGCGGAGGAGCTGGTCGAGGCCGGTTTCACCCGCCTCAAGCGCTACATCCGGATGACCCGCTCGCTGGCCGACCTGCCCGCCGAGCCGGCGCCCCCGGCCGGGGTGACCGTGCGGCCGTTGCGCACCGACGACGAGGACGACCTGCGGCTGTTCCACCGGATCTTCGACACCGCGTTCCGGGACACCCCGGACTACGAGCCCGTCGACTTCGACGCGTGGCGCGAGCAGCTTCCCTCGTACGGCAAGGTGTGGGACGAGTGGTTCGTGGCCGAGGTCGACGGCGAGCCGGCCGGTGCCCTCCAGTCCTCCGACCAGGCGCTCGACCAGGACATGGGCTGGGTCCGGACGCTGTCCGTGCTGCCCGCGTACCGGCGGCGCGGGGTGGGGGCGGCGCTGCTGCGCCGGGCCTTCGCCGTCTACGCGGCCAAGGGCCGGGCCGAGGCCGGTCTCGGCGTCGACCTGGCCAACCCGACCACCCCGGTCACCCTCTACCGCTCGGTCGGTCTGGTCGAGGCGCGCTGGACCGACATGTACGAGCGGAGCGTGCCCGCCGCGGGTGTGTGATACGCGACCCGGCGCGGGGTCGCCGCCCGGCCGGGGAACCGGCCGGAGCAGACTGGAGGCGTGGGAGACGCGCTACGCGGACGCGGTGCCGGTGGGGCGGGACCGCAGCTCGGTGACGTAGTCGTCCGGCGCGCCCGCCTTCTCCGCCGCGTTCGCGATCTCCGACAGGTACCACGACGTCGGCAGGCCGCCCTCGTACCCGTCGAAGACGTAGACCCAGGCGGTCACGTCCCCGTCCAGCGTCGAGACGCGGACGGTCAGCTTCCGGTACGTCGCCGAGGTCACGCCCTCGATCTCGTCGAGCTGCGCCGCGTCGTACGGGTGGATGTCGTAGAGCGCCACGAAGACCCGGTCGCCCGGCGACTCGACCACTGTGCTGACCGAGCCCTCCCAGCCGATGACGTCCTCGCCCGCGAAGGTGAGCCGCCACCCCTCCAGCCAGCCGGTACCCACCATCGGCGAATGCGGGCAGTAGGCACGCATGCGAGCGGGGTCCAGGTTTGAGCCGTAAGCGGCGTAAAGACGCACGGCGATGACGATAGCCCGGCCGGACGGTGGGGGAGAATACGACGGTGCGTGTCGAACGCGACGGGGAGAAGAAAGTCACTGTGAGCATTGATCGGGGGCGAGCGCGGTGAGCGCGAGGAGCGCAGCGGAGCGGAGCCCCGCAGTCGCGAACGAAAGGATGGCTCCGTGAGCCAGATCGTGATCATCGGCGGGGGTCCGGCCGGGTACGAGGCGGCGCTGGTCGCCGCCCAGCTGGACGCTGATGTCACCGTGGTCGAGGCGGAGGGTGCCGGCGGCGCCTGCGTGCTCTCCGACTGCGTGCCGTCCAAGACCTTCATCGCCAGCTCCGAGGTGGTCACCGGCTACCGGGACACCGAGGAGTTCGGCGTGCACTCCGACGGGCTGGAGGCGGTCACCGTCGACGCCCCGGCGGTGCACGAGCGGGTCAAGCGGCTCGCCCTGGCCCAGTCCGCCGACATCCACGCGAAGCTGGTCAAGGCCGGGGTCGAGTTCGTCGCCGGCACCGCCCGGCTCGGCGAGGACACCCTCGGGCACACCCACCGGGTGATCGTCACCCCGGCCGACGGCGGCGCGGAATACTCGATCGCCGCCACCACCGTGCTGATCGCCACCGGCGCCACCCCGCGCCAGCTCCCCACCGCGGTGCCCGACGGCGAGCGCATCCTGACCTGGCGCCAGGTGTACGACCTGCCGGAGCTGCCCGAGCACCTGATCGTGGTCGGCTCCGGCGTGACCGGCGCCGAGTTCGCCAGCGCCTACCTGGCCATGGGGGTCGACGTCACCCTGGTCTCCAGCCGGGACCGGGTCATGCCGCACGAGGACGCCGACGCCGCCTCGGCGATCGAGCGGGTCTTCCGCAACCGGGGCATGACCATCCTCAACAACTCCCGGGCCGAGGCGGTCCGCCGGATCGGCGACGGCGTCGAGGTGGTGCTCGCCGACGGCCGGGTGGTGGCCGGCTCGCACGCGCTGATCGCGGTCGGCTCGATCCCCAACACCGCCGACCTGGGCCTCGCCGAGTACGGCGTCGAGCTGGCCCGGGGCGGCTACGTCACGGTCGACCGGGTCTCCCGGACCAACGTCCCCGGCATCTACGCGGCGGGCGACTGCACCGGGGTGCTGCCGCTGGCCAGCGTCGCCGCCATGCAGGGCCGGATCGCGATGTGGCATGCGCTCGGCGAGGCCGTCCGGCCGCTGCGGCTGCGTACCGTCGCGGCGAACGTCTTCACCGACCCGGAGCTGGCCACCGTCGGCGTCTCGCAGGACGAGGTGGACGCCGGCAAGGTCCCGGCCCGCCAGGTGATGCTGCCGCTCTCCGGCAACGCCCGGGCGAAGATGGACGACCTGGCCGACGGGTTCGTCAAGCTCTTCTGCCGGCCGGCCAGCGGCCAGGTCATCGGCGGCGTGGTGGTGGCGCCGAAGGCCAGCGAGCTGATCCTGCCGATCACCATGGCGGTGGAGAACAACCTCACCGTCAACGAGCTGGCCCAGACCATCACGATCTACCCGAGCCTGTCGGGCTCGATCACCGAGGCCGCCCGCCAGCTCATGCTCCACGAGCTGGAGTGACCACGCGCTCCCGGGCGGGCACCGCCACCTCGGCGAGGTGGCGGTGTTCCCAGCCTCGGGGCACCGCCACCTCGCCGATCCGGCGCCGCACCAGCGTGGCCGCGACGACCGCGAGCAGGGCGGCCTCGGCGAGGATGAGCAGGCGTTCGGCGAGGCCGATCAGCAGCCGGTCGCCGGGGTAGGCGGACCAGATCATCGTCGTGGCCAGCAGCAGGCTGGTCAGGGCGAGCCCGCGCAGCCAACCCGCGGCCCGGCCGCCGAGCCGCCGGGCCAGCAGCCAGCCGGCGACCGGCAGGGCCAGGAAGGCCACCACCGAGGCGTACCGGTGCAGGTAGGCGGCGGTGTCCATGGGCAGCCCCGGCTCGTTGGTGGGCACCACCGCGGCGGCCAGCAGGCCGGCCGACCAGGCCACCAGCAGCGCATTCGCGGGCCGGCCGGCGCCGACCCGGCGCAACGCCGGCAGGAGTACGACGGTGGCCGCCGCCAGCACCCCCATGGCCGTGTCGATGACGCCGCCCCGGTCGGAGACGGCGAAGTCGCTGACGGTCAGCGACCAGGGGTTCAGGTCGTCGCTCACCTCGAGGTGACCGAGGATGGCGAGCACCGCCGCCAGGGCGATCCCGCCGAGGGCCAGCAGGCCGCTGTTCCGGGTTCCAGGCATGCCTCAGCCTGTCGCCGGAACCGCCCGAAACGGATCGGGGACCACCACCTACTTCGATACCGGGGTCGCCCCCTAGATGTACCCGACCGTGGAGTCAGGGCGCGGGCTGGAGCTCTTTCCGGTGCCGGGTCGTCTCGGCGTCACGGAGGGCTCGGGTGGTGACCCGGGAGGCGAGCGGGAGCGCGGCGAGCACGAGGCCGAGGGCCGCCGCGACGAAGGTGGCGCGGATCCCTACGCCGCGTCCGAGAAGGCCGCCGGCGAGCGCACCGAGGGGGACCACACCCAGGACGATCAGGCGGTAGGCGGCGGTGACGCGGCCGAGGAGTTCGTCGGGGACCGCTGCCTGGCGCAGGGTGCTCACGACGATCTGGTTCAGCGAGCTGGCCACGGCGGCGCAGAACATGCCGGCGAGGGCGAGGGGTGTGTGGTGGCCCAGGCCGAGGATGGCGTAGCTGGCGGCCGGGGTGAGTGCGGCGAGCCAGGTCGTGGGGCCGCCGCCGATGCGGGGCACGACGTGTTCGGCGAGCAGTGAGCCGACGATCGCACCGGCGGCGGGAACGGCGACGAACAGGCCGTAGCGCGACATGGGCAGCTGGTACAGGCCGGTGATCAGCAGGACGAGCAATCCGCCGGTGGCCGAGCCGAAGAAGTTGATCGCCGCCGAGATGAACGCGACCCGGCGCAGCAGGTCGTGGCGCCAGAAGTGGGCCCATCCGGTGCGGATGTCCTGGGTGATGCTGGTCGGGGTCGAGCGGCGGCGCTCCTGTTCCTCACCGGTGGGGCGCAGCGCGGGCAGCAGCAGAGCCGCCAGGCCGGCCAGAGCGAACGCGGCCGCGCCGGTGTAGAAGGCCGCTGCCGCCGCCAGCGCGAACAACGCCGCGCCGGCCGGCGGGCCGATGAAGGTGTTGATCACGGACTGTGTCGCGAACAACCGGCCGTTGGCGCGCTCGAGCTGCTCGCGGGGCAGGAGACGGGGCGGGATGGCCAGGGCGGCGTTGTCGACCATCGTCTCGGCGCAACCGGCCAGGAACACCGCGGCGTAGAGCAGCGCGACGTGGTGCCATCCGTTCGCCAGGGTCACGGCGAGCAGCGCGAAGCCGGCCGCGCGCAGCCAGTTGCCGGCGGTGAGGATCCGACGGCGGTCCACCCGGTCGGCCAGCGCGCCGGCGGGGAGGGTGGCGATCAGCCAGGGCAGGAACTGCACCACCGTCATGCCCGCCACCACGAGCGGGTCCCGGGTCAGCGTGGCGACGAGCAGCGGCGCCGCGGCCTGCAGCAGCCCGTCGGCGAGGTTCGAGAACGCTTGGGACGCCCACAGTGCGGCGAACGGTCCGCGTGGGGCGGCGGCAGGCACGATCGGTCTCCCGGTGGTTTCTCATGGGTGATTGGCTGATTTGGAATGAGCATGTCAGTGGAGCGGTCTCACATGCAATACTGGGTTCAGCCATGAGAGGAGCCGCCGGTGAGGTTCGGCCACATCGCGGGCGACCGCATGCTCGACCTGGTGAACACGGTCGGCTGGCGCCTCGGCGGGCGCGAACGCATCGAGCACCTGAGGACCTTCTCCGACGTCGTCGACTGGTGCGTCGAATCCGATCTGGTCAGCGAGGAGGAGGCCGTGGCCCTGCGCGATCTCGCCGGCCGGGACGACGCTCGGGCCGAGCGGGAGCGGCGACAGGTCGTCGAGGCCCGCGAGAGGGCCTACGCGGCTCTCTTCGAGGATGACCCCGCGGCCGCCGCGGGCCTCGCCGACATGTACCGGGCGGCGATAGGCGCGGCCGACCTGGTCCGAATGGGCGACCGCTGGCAGTGGCGAGACCGGGAAACCGACCTCCGCCTGCCCCGCGATCGCATCGTCCGCGGGCTCGTGGCGCTCACCCAGCGCGCCGACCTCGACCGTCTCCACCAGTGCGAAGACGTCAAGTGCGGCTGGGTCTATCTCGACACGTCACCGCGGCGGAACCGCCGCTGGTGCAACACGAAGGACTGCGGCGACCGCAACCGCGCCCGCGCCTACTACGCCCGGCAGAAGGCGAAGAGCCTGCGGCCCTGACTCATCCGATCAGGAAGCGGCCGTCGGTTCCTCGAGGGTCGCCTCGGCCTCGGTGCGGGAGTGGCGGGCGCCGATCACCGTCATGGCCCAGCCGGCCGCCGCGAACCCGGCGGCCGCCGCCCCGCCGATCAGCAGCAGCCGCCACACCGACTCGGTCAGCGCGGCGCCGCCGAGGTGGCCGACGAGTGTGCCGTACGCGGCCCAGCAGGTGGCCGCCGCGGCCTCGTAGAGGACGAAGAGGCGGTACGGGTAGCGGCTGCGTCCGGCCGAGAAGCAGGCCGCCATCCGGCCCCCGGGCACGAAGCGGCAGAGCAGGATCACCAGCGGCCCCGGCTCGCGTAACCCCCGGGTGACCCGGGCGGCGGCCCGGCGGGCCCGGCCCGGCGTCGCGTGTCGCGGCTCGCGGCGGGCCGGCGCGGTGCGGCCCAGCACGTAGCAGGCCAGGTCACCGGCGAAGACGCCGAGCGCCCCGACCGCGATGGTCAGCGGCAGGTTGAGCCCGCCGTAGACGGTCAACGCCCCACTGGTGATCATGACGACCTGGGTCGGCACCACCGGCACGAAGGCGTCGGCCACCAGCAGGGTGAGCAGCACCGCGTACGCCCAGGTGGGCGACGCGACGTCAGAGATGAGTTCGGCCACGACCGCCACCTCGCCGGAGTTCCCCGTTCGACCGCACCGAGCCTGACGCCGTGTCCCGCGTCACCGCGAGGAGCCCTGCCCGGCGGTGACCGGCGACACCGGCAGGCCACCGGTGTTCAACGATGCAGCGCCGCCGAATGTGACGAACTGCGATAGCGGCGCCGACCGCGGGGGCGGGCGGCGGATCGCCGGTCCGCGGCGTACCGTTGTCGGCGCGCGGCTCCGGAGACGTCGGGTCCCCCGTTCCCGACGGACGGGCCGCCGCGGGTCGCCGGCAGGTCCCGTGCCGGC
>NZ_JBEXLR010000065.1:0-34350 GCF_040610095.1 Micromonospora sp. NPDC004540 | reverse complement strand
ATCGGACCGGCGAACACGCCACCGGTGAAGGCCAGACCAGCAATACCGAGCACGCTCTTACGCAGCATCGTGTTCATGGGGGTAGCTCCATTCGGAGGTTGGCGCACACACGCCGACCGGGGGATCGGCTAACTGGTGTGCGCAAGCACCACGTCAGGCGCTCAAGGAAAGTCTTGGGGGATCATCGGCGCACGGGGCGGAGCCTCTTCGTCGCGCCGGGACCATGTACAACGACCGGCGGCCCACCATCATTCCGGGATCGGCACACCCACCTCGGCGGGCGGCCCCGGGGGCCGGCCACCCCGGCTGGCGGGGCGTCTTCCTCGGTCGTTCACCGGGATACAACGACCCCCGCCCGCCCGCCATTCCACCGTCAGAGTGCCGCCGACCACCCGCGAAACGGACACCCCGCCCAGGCCAACACCCGTCGGTGGAACGCCATGGAGGTGTCCGGGCGCCGGAGACATCCATGGCGTTCCACTCAGCCGCTGAGCGACGGCGGAAAACGGACATTCACCCCAGACCGCCGGGCAGTCTGGATGACCTGCCGCCCCGAGCAGGTTGGCCGGCGGCAACGGCCCGTCGGCCCCCACCTCATCAACACCAGGTCGCCGGCACCGGCCCCGGCAACCTCGCATACCGGACTCCGCCGCCACCGCGCGCCGGAGTCAACCAAGCAGCTCTGGAGCGCACAGGCCAGCGCTCATCGACTCCGGACACCGCCACCACGGCGAGCCGCAGTCGATCATGCGGCTCTGGAGCGCGCAGGGCTGCGCTCATTCAGCCGCCAGGTCGCGCCGCGTGGCGGGGTACCACGCGTGCCAGACACCGCCACCACGCCGCCCGGGCCCGCCGAGCACGGGAGCTGGAGCGGAGGAACAGGTCAGCGGCGGCCGTGGCGGGCGCGGAGGTAGTCGGAGACGACGTACTCGCCGAGGTCGTCGAGGTCGGGGGTGAACATCCGCCCCTTGGAGCGCCGGGCCACCGCGTCGACGAAGCGGCGCAGGCCCGGGTCGTCACCGAGCATGAACAGGTTGAGCGTGGCCCCGTACCGGGTCAGCTTGTCCACCTCGCGGACGGTCGCCTCGATGGTCTCCGGCAGCGGCGGCCAGTGGAAGTACGCCTCGCCGTCCTCCGGGTCGAGGTGGGCGGTGGGCTCGCCGTCGGTGACCACCAGCACGACCGGCTCGGCGCCCGGGTGCCGGCGCAGGTGCCGCCCGGCCAACCGCAGCGCGTGCTGGAGGTTGGTGCCCTGCTCCATGTCCGGCTCCACCGCGGCCAACTCCTGCTGGGTCAGCGGCATGGCCTCCCGGCCGAACCCGACGATCTGCAGGGCGTCCTGCGGGAAGCGGGTCGCCATCAGGTGCGATAGGGCCAGCGCGGTCTGCTTCATCGGCCCCCAGCGCCCCTGGGAGATCATCGAGTACGACAGGTCGACGCAGAGCGCCACCGCCGCCGACGCCCGCCGTTCGGTCTCCATCACCTCGAAGTCCTCGACGGCGAGCTGCACCGGCACCCCGGGGCCGCCCCGGCGGACCGCGCGGGTGAGGGTGCGGACCACGTCGAGGGGCTGCTCGTCGCCGTACTCCCACTGCCGGGAGGCGCCGCTCACCTCACCGGCCGCGCCGGCGGAGCGCAGGTCGTGCTGGCCGCGCGGGCCGGCGGTCAGGTCGGCGAAGACCCGGCGCAGGGCGGTGCCGGCGAGCCGGCGCAGCGCCTTCGGGCTGAGCGTCAGCCCCTCGGCGTCCCGGGTCACCCAGCCCTGTCGGCGCAGCTCGTTTTCCAGTTCGCGCAGCCGGCGTACGTCGTCGGCGGCGTCGCGGCCCAGCGTCCGGGCGACCGCCTCGACGTCGACGTCGTCCAGGGTGGCCCCGGGGTGGTCCTGGTCGAGGGAGTCGAGCAGCTCGTCCAGTTCGGCGATCTCGCCGAGCGCGCCGGTGGCCTCGCCGTAGCCGAGCGGCTGGTCGCCCCGGACCCGCTCGCCGCGCCGCCAGTTGAGGTCGGGGCGCAGCGACCGCAGGTGGGCGTCGAGCTGGGACAGCTCCCCGGCCAACTGCTCGCCGAGGGACTGGCGCATGAGCCCGGCCAGTTCCTCGCGCTGCCGGTCCGACAGCGACCGCATGAGCCGCTCCCCGGCCGCCGCCCGCCGGGCCAGCACGTCGATCAGCTCGTCGACGTCCTTCGGCCGCTCCGGGAAGAACTCGCCGTGCCGGCGCATGAACTCGGCGAACGCGTCGGTGGTGTCCTCCGACCGGGCGTGCCGGGCGAGCAGGTCGTTGAGGTCGCTCATCATCTCGGCGAGCTGCCGCTGGGCGGCCGGGTCGGCGGCGGCCCGCGCCGCGTCGCGCAGCCCGGCGAAGCGCTGCTCCAGCACGTCGCCGCGCAGCCCGTCGAGGATGCGCTGGTAGCTGGCGCGCGCCTCGTCGCTGGCCCAGTCGTACCCGGACAGCTCCTCGACGGCCCGGGCGGTCGAGCGGGGCAGGTTGTCCAGCACCGCCTCCGCGAAGCGGGCGTCGTCGCCGTCCCGCCCGCGCAGTTCCTCCCGCTCGGCGGCGAGGGCCTGGTCGAGCAGCGCCTGAGCGCGGGTCACCGCGCCGTCCAGGTCGCCCCGGCGCAGCGCCTCGCGGCGCAGCCGGCGGGCCCGGGCGGCCAGGTCGTCCAGGCCGCCGCGCCCCTGCGGGCCGCGCCGCAGCAGGTCGCGCAGCGCCTCCCGCAGGCTGCCGCCGGCGAGGACCTCCGCGCCGACCGCGTCCACCGCGGCACGTACGTCGTACGGCGGGGCGAGCGGGTCGGGCCCGCCGCGCCACTGCCCGTACCGGAACCGGTTGCCGGCCACGGTCAGCCCCGGCCGCCGTAGACGGTGCGCCCGGACTCGGTGACGTCCTTGCCCAGGCGGCGGGTGAGGTGCAGCCCCTCCAGGACGAACTCGATCCCGGCGGCGGCCTCCGCGGGGGTGGGCGCGTCGCCGAGGTCGAGCCGGTCGAGCACCTTGGCCAGCCCGGGCACGGTGCCGACCTGGCGGAGCAGCTCGGCCGAGGAGACCAGCTCGCCGGTCTCGATCTCGCCGCCCTCGGCGACCAGCGCGGTGAACCCGGAGAGGTCCAGCCCGGCCAGCCGGTCCCGGAACGTCTCGGCGGTGGCGGTCCGCAGCAGGTGGCCGAGGACCTCGATCTCCCGCCCCTCCTCACCGCTCTCGAACTCGACCTTGCCGCGCAGGGTGGAGGTCACCGAGACGGCGTCGCCGACCCGGGCGACCGGGGCCTCCTGGGCGGAACCGGCCAGCAGGCCGGCGCGGCGCAGCGCGGCGGCGGCGACGGTCTCGGCGGCGGCGATGGCGAACCGGGCGGAGACACCGGAACGCGGGTCCACCGACGGCGACTCCCGCACGGCGCGGGCGAACCGGGCGAGCACCTCCAGCACGTGCTCCGGGACGGTGGCGACCAGGTCGGCCTCCTGCCGGATCAGGGCCAGCTCCAGCGCCAGGTCGAGCGGGTAGTGGGTACGGATCTCCGCGCCGAAGCGGTCCTTGAGCGGGGTGATGATCCGGCCGCGGTTGGTGTAGTCCTCCGGGTTGGCGCTGGCCACCAGGAGCAGGTCCAGCGGGAGCCGGAGCTGGTAGCCGCGGACCTGGATGTCCCGCTCCTCCAGCACGTTGAGCAGCGCCACCTGGATCCGTTCGGCCAGGTCGGGCAGCTCGTTGACGGCGAAGACGCCCCGGTTGGTGCGCGGCACAAGTCCGAAGTGGATGGTCTCCGGGTCGCCGAGGGTGCGCCCCTGGGCGAGCCGGACCGGGTCGACGTCGCCGATCAGGTCGCCGACGCTGGTGTCCGGGGTGGCCAGCTTCTCGCCGTACCGCATCGAGCGGTGCAGCCAGCCGATCGGCAGATCGTCGCCGCGCTCGGCGACCAGGGCGCGCGACGCCGGGGTGAGCGGGTGCAGCGGGTGCTCGTTGAGCACCGAGCCGGGGATCACCGGGGTCCACTCGTCGAGCAGCGCGCCGAGCGAGCGGATCAGCCGGGTCTTGCCCTGGCCGCGCTCGCCGAGCAGCACCATGTCGTGGCCGGCGAGCAGGGCCCGCTCGACCTCGGGCAGCACCGTGTCCTCGTAGCCGACGATGCCGGGGAAGCGTTCCTCGCCGGCGCGCATCCGGGCCAGGAGGTTGTCGCGGAGCTCCTGCTTGACCGTGCGGTAGTGGTGGCCGGAGGCCCGCAGCTCGCCGAGCGTGCCGGGCAGGTCGGCGGGCGGGACCGGGGGAACCTGGTTGGGCGCAGTCACCCGACCAACGCTATCTCGGAAATCGGGCGCCGCCCGGGAAGCGCCGGAGGCCGGCCCCGCCCCGTGCCGGGACCGGCCTCCGGGCGCTCACCCCCGGCGGCGGAGCTGGTAGGCGTACGCGGCGGCGGCCAGCGCGACCGCCCAGACGGGCCAGAGGGCCATCGGCAGGGCGGCGGAGTTGCCCTCGCGGATCAGGTCGAGGAACTCCGGGGCGGCCAGCAGGTCCAGGCTGGCCGCCAGGACGGCGAGCGCGACCAGGCCGGCCGGGATCACGGCGAGGAGCACCGGCACCCGGCGACCCGCCAACCCGGGCAGCCAGCGCGGGAACCGCTCGCCCCACCGCGCCACCAGCCCGAGGGTGAGCACCGCGCCGACCACGCCGAACGCCCCCAGCCCGGCACCCGCCCAGACGGCCCCGTCGGCCCGCATCTCGGTGAGCGTCTCCCGGGACATGCCCAGCGGAACCCCGGCCAGCCACGCGAACCGGGTGACGGCGTACAGCACCGGGATGACGGCCGCCGTCCAGGCCGCCCAACGGCCCCAGCGGGCGGCCGAGGCGGGCGCGGTCCAGCCGGGCGGCGGCCCCTCGGCGGTCCGGCGCCGCCAGCTGAGCAGCGCGCCGGCCAGCAGCATCCCACCGGCGAGGGCGGCCAGGCGGGCGAACAGCGGCCAGGTGAAGACCTCGGCGTAGTCGACGGGGGGCCAGCCGAACGGAGCTCCGATGATCAGCATCGGGGCGTAGCCGAGCAGGGCCAGCACTCGCATCCCGGGAATCACCACCGCCAGCACCAGGGCCACGGCTGCGGCGTACCCGGTGAGCAGGACGCGCAGCGGCCGGGACGGCGGGCCAGCAGCACCGGTCATGGCGAGGGCGGCGACAGCCGCGATCAGCAGGACCGCCGCGAACAGGGGCGGGCCGACGGAGACCGGAACGTGCCGGAGCAGGCCGGCGGCGTCGCCGCCGTGGGGATCGTTGGCGCCGAACGGGTAACCCGCACCGGTCAGCGTCGAGAGCAGGGCGAGCACGCCCCAGCCGCCGAGCCAGGCGGCGGCCAGCGGGGCGGCCAGGTCGAGCCGCGTCCGGGCGGCCCGAGGGGGTGGGGAAACGGTCGTTGTCGTCATGCCCTCAGCCTCGGCCGGCCGGGCCCCGGATCCCTCCCGCGCCGGGGTGGACCGCCTCCCCCACCGGAGGGAGCGGTCAGCCGGTCGGCACCACGAAACCCGACTCGTACGCGGCGATCACCGCCTGGGTCCGGTCGCGCACCCCGAGCTTGGCCAGCACGTTGCCGACGTGCGTCTTGACCGTCTCCACGCCGACCACCAGCCGGTCGGCGATCTCCGGGTTGGACAGCCCGGCGGCCATCAGCCGCAGCACCTCGCCCTCCCGCTCGGTGAGCCGGGCCGCCCGCAGCCCGTCGGAGCCCCGGCCGCCGTACGCGCCGACGAGCCGGCGGATCGCCGCCGGGAAGAGCAGCGACTCGCCGGCCGCCACCACCCGGATCGCCTCCACAACCTCGGCCGGGCGGGCCCGCTTGAGCAGGAAGCCGCTGGCCCCGGCGCGCAGCGCGTCGTAGACGTACTCGTCGTTGGCGAACGTGGTGACCACCAGGACCCGGGGCGGGTCGGCGGAGGCGGCCAGCAGCCGCCGGGTGGCCTGGATGCCGTCGATGCCCGGCATCCGAACGTCCATGAGCACCACCCGCGGGCGCAGCCGGGCCACCAGCGGCGGCACCTCGGCGCCGTCCGCGGCCTCGCCGACCACCCGCAGGTCCGGCTGGGCGGCCACGATCGCCCGCAGGCCGACCCGGATCAGCTCGTTGTCGTCGACGATCAGCACGTCGATGGTCACCGGGTCTCCCCCCTCGGCGCCGGCAGGACGGCCCGGACCCGCCAGCGGTCGCCCTCCGGGCCGGCGGTGAGCCGCCCGCCGAGCAGCAGCACCCGCTCCCGCATGCCGTCCAGGCCGCGCCCGCCGCCACCCGGCCCGGTCGTGCCGCGCAGCCCGTTGACCAGCTCGATCTCCAGACACCCGTCGGGTACGGCCACCCGCAGGCGCACCGGCCCCCGGCCGTGCCGGGCCGCGTTGGTCAGCCCCTCCTGCACGATCCGGTAGCCCTCCCGGGACACCACGGCCGGCAGGTCGGCCAGTGCCCCGCTGACCCGGGACTCCACGGCCAGGCCGGCGGCCCGGGTGTCGGCGACCAGCCGGTCCAGCCCGGCCAGGGTGGCCTGCGGCGCGGTGGGCGCGGGCCCCCGCCCGTCGTCGTTCTCCCGGAGCAGCCCGAGCACGTGGTCCAGGTCGTCCATGGCGCGGCGGCTGGTCTCCTCGATGGCGCGCAGCGCCCGCCGGGTGAACTCCGGGTCGCTGTCGATCAGCTCGCGGGCGGCCCCGGCCTGGAGGGTCGCCACGGTCAGCGCGTGCCCCACCGAGTCGTGCAGCTCCCGGGCGAGCCGGTTGCGCTCGGCCAGCCGGGCGGACCGGGCCTCCAGGGCGGCGATCCGCTCGGCCTGCGCCGGACCGAGCAGCACCGGCGCCATCGAGGCGGCGAGCGCGCCCAGCCCGGCGACCGCATACCCGAGCGCGACCAGCAGGGCCAGCCCGGCCAGTCCCGCCGCGACCGGGTGGTCCGGGTCGAATGGGCCGAAGCCGTCGCCGGGGCCGACGCCGGTGTCGACGCCGGCCAGCCCGGCGAGGAAGACCAGCGCCATGGGGAACGCGCTGATCGCCGCGAACAGCACCAGCGCGCCGGTGAGCAGGTGCAGGGCGATCCAGAGCGCGGCGCGCAGCCGGGTCTCCCGGTCGATCCGGTGGACCGGGGCGGGCTCGGGCAGGTCGACCGCGAGCAGCGCCCGGGCGGCGGCGATCTCCAGCGCCCGGCTGCCGGCGAGGAACACCGGCACGGCGGCGAGCACGGCGGCCACCAGCAGCAGCCCGGCGCCGACCGGGCGGGGCACGTCGTCGTTGCCGAGCAGTTGCGCGAACGTCGCCGCGAGCAGCGCGTACGGCAGGGCGAGCACGCCGCCGAGGAGCAGGAACACGGCGCGTCGCCAGGTGCTCCCGCGCACCAGCGGCGCCAGCACGACCGGGACCGTCACCCGGTCATTCTGCCGCCGGGGAGCGCCCGCCGACTCCCCCGCGACGGGGAGATCGGGTCAGCGGTGGTCCTGGACATACCTCTCCGGGTCCTTGTCGCGGAAGGGCAGGTTGCGACCGTTCTTGTGCTCGCCGTAGAACCTCAGCCAGCGCGCCCCCAGCTCGGCCCGCAGCTCGACGCCGGCGTGCCGCCGGAAGTCGGGCAGCGCCTCGTCCTCCTCCTCGGCCAGGTGCTCGCTGTTCTCCCGGCGGGCCCGCCACACGGCCGCCCACCAGGCGTCCGAGCCGACCTCGTGCAGCTTCGACTCGGCGATGGCATCCCGGATCTTGTTGTGGTCGCCGATGGCGTCCTCGGTCTCCTCCGCCCCGTCGTCGCCGTGCCTCACCAGGTGCGGGTAGAGGATGGCCTCCTCCGCCTCGGCGTGGATGTCCAGGTGCAGGGCGAGCGCCTCCCACACGGCCAGCAGCTCGGCGGGGTCGCGGGCGTCGTCGAGCCGGGCGAACCCGCGGCGGAAGGCGGCGTGGTCGTCGAGGATCAGTGCGGTGATGTCGTCCATGGTGGTCACTTCCGGATGCGGGCGCGGATCAGCTTGGGTACGGCGGCCAGCCCGGTGACCGGGCGGAACGCGTGGGCGGCGGTGGCGAGCGCGGCGTACTCGTCGTCGGCCAGGTCGATCTCGGCAGCGGCCGCGTTGCGCTCCATCTGCTCGACCCCCGAGGCGCCGGGAATGGCCACCACGTTGGGGTGGCGGAGCAGGTACGCCAGGGCGATCTGGCTGGGCGTGGCGTCGTGCGCGTCGGCCACCTCGCGCAGCGTGGCGATCAGCTCGGTGCCCCGTTCCAGGTTCTCGGGCAGGAAGTACGGGTTGGCCCGCCGGACCGCCCCGGCGGGCGGGTTCCGGGCGTCGTACCGGCCGGAGAGGAAGCCCTGCCCCAGCGGGCTGTACGCGATGACGATCCGGCCGGCCTCCGCCGCGTACGGGATCAGGTCCTCCTCGGGGCCGCGGTCGATCATGCTGTAGCGGACCTGGTTGCTCAGCACCCGGCGGCCCAGCGCGGCCTCGGCGAACCGCCAGCGGCGCAGGCCGTAGTTGCTGACCCCGACCTCGCCGACCAGCCCGACGTCCTGGAGCGCGCGCATCCCCCGCATGGTGGTGGTGTCGGCGACCACCGGGTTGGGCTGGTGCACCTGGTAGAGGTCGATGCCGGTGACGCCGAGCCGGGCGGCCGAGGCGACCGCCCGCTGCTGCACCACCGGGGCGAGCGGCAGCACCGGAAAGACCTTGCTGGCCACCACGACCTTGGCCCGGTCGTCGCCGACGACTGCTCCAGGTCGCGGCGCGGCGTCAGACGCGCCGAGCTGGAGTGGTCGGAGCGCCGCGCCGAGGATGCGCTCGCTGCGGCCGAAGCCGTAGATCTCGGCGGTGTCGAAGAGGGTGACGCCCAGGTCGAGCGCCCGCCGGACGATCTGCGCCGCCCGCTGTTCGTAGTCGGGGCCGTAGCCCCACTCACGCGAGCCGAACTGCCACGTGCCCAGGCCGATCTTCGAGATCGGCTTGGGGGTGTCGAGCGGGACGTAGCGCATGGCTCCGAAGCTACGCCCGTCGGTGCGGCCGCACGCCGGATCGCCCCCGCGAGGCAGGATTGGCGGATGACGCCGCGCATCCGCCCCGCCCGCCCCGACGAGGCCGCCGAGCTGACCGAGCTGGCGTTGCGGTCCAAGGCGCACTGGGGCTACGACGCCGAGTTCCTGGCCCGGTGCCGCGCCGAGCTGACCCTCACCCCGCAGACGGTGGCCGACCATCCGGTGGCGGTGGCCGAGCGGGACGGCCGGCCGGTGGGGCTCGCGGTGCTGGCCGGCGATCCGCCCGACGTCGAGCTGGCCATGCTCTTCGTGGACCCGCCGGCGATCGGCACCGGCACCGGCCGCGCGCTGTTCGACCACGCGGCGGCCACGGCCCGCTCCCTCGGTGCACGGGTCCTATGGATCGAGGCCGACCCGGGCGCCGAGCCGTTCTACCGGCACGTGGGCGCGACCCCGGCCGGCACCTCGGTCTCCCCGTCCACCGGGCGGGAGCTGCCCAGACTCCGCTACGACCTGCACGCCGGCCGGGACTAGGGTCTGCACTCGTGACCTACCTAGCCAGCGAAGACCGTTACGACTCGATGATCTACCGCCGCAGCGGCCGGAGCGGCCTGCGCCTGCCCGCCATCTCGCTCGGGCTGTGGCACAACTTCGGGCCGGACCGCCCGTACGAGCGGCAGCGGGACATCGTCCGGCGCGCCTTCGACCTGGGGATCTCCCACTTCGACCTGGCCAACAACTACGGCCCGCCGCCCGGCGCCGCCGAGGAGAACTTCGGCCGGCTGCTCGCCACCGACCTGAAGCCGTACCGGGACGAGCTGGTCATCTCCAGCAAGGCCGGTTATCTGATGTGGCCCGGCCCGTACGGCGAGTGGGGCTCGCGGAAGTACCTGATCTCCTCGCTGGACCAGTCGCTGCGCCGGATGGGGCTCGACTACGTCGACATCTTCTACTCGCACCGGTTCGACCCGGACACCCCGCTGGAGGAGACGATGGGCGCGCTGGACGCCGTCGTCCGCTCCGGCAAGGCGCTCTACGTCGGCATCTCCAACTACAACTCCGAGCAGACCGCCCGGGCCGCCGAGATCCTCCGCGAGCTGGGCACCCCGCTGCTGATCAACCAGCCGTCGTACTCGATGCTCAACCGCTGGACCGAGGCCGACGGGCTGCTGGACACGCTGGACCGGGCCGGCGCGGGCTGCATCGCCTACAGCCCGCTGGCGCAGGGCCTGCTCACCGACCGCTACCTGGGCGGCATCCCGGCCGACTCCCGGGTGCGGACCAGCGTCTTCCTCAACGAGAGCGACCTCAGCGAGGAGAAGATGGCCACCATCCGCGGGCTCGCCGCGGTCGCCGAACGGCGCGGCCAGAGCCTGGCCCAGCTCGCGCTGGCCTGGGCGCTGCGCGACCCCCGGATGACCAGCCTGATCATCGGGGCGAGCAGCGTGGCGCAACTGGAGGGGAACGTCGCGGCGCTGGACAACCTCGACCTCGGCGTCGAGGAGCTGGCCGAGATCGACCGCCACCTGGGCTGACGCACGTTGTCGGACCGTGCCGCTAGGTTCCGTCCCGGACGGCCGCGCGGTGCGGTCCGGGACGAAGGGCGGACGTGGATGGGCGCCTCCGGTTGGAGCTACACCGTCCCCTGGCAGGCCGATCCGCAGGCCGCGCTGGTGGCGTTGCAGGAGCGGGTCTTCCACGACGGCGACTACTGGTGGGCGCTCGGTGACTACTGCCCCGGCGCCGACGACGTCGACGCGGCGCGCCGGGCCGCCGCCCCGCCGCCGGCCGACATCGACGAGCTGTGGAGCCATGAGCTGGTCCAGGAGTGCGGCAGCCACTCCATCCTCGACGTCGACGAGGTGCTCGCCCCCGGCGCGGCGCCGGCCTTCGGCGGGCTGCAAGCGCTGAGCGCCGAGGAGACGCGGGTGATCGCCGGCGCCGATCGGCTCACCCGGGAGCACCTGCCCGCGTTGGGCTGGGAACTCGTGGGCGAGCGGTGGACGGGGCGCTGGGCCGTGCTGCACGACGCCGCCGGCAACCCGGCCGAGCTGCACTTCTGGGGCTTCTCCGGGGACTGACCGCCGGTCACCAGATCCGGCGGCGGCCGGCGCGGTGGTTGCGGACTCCGCACGGCCGGCCGGCCGGCACGCTGCCGGCCCGCCGCAGCCGCAGCGCCACCAGGGCCGCGAGCAGCGCGGTGACCCCGGCCGCCGCGCCGACCACCAGCGGCCGGGGAACTCCGCCGGTGTCGGTCACCGCCGCCACCGGCACCCCCGCCGCCGGGTCGCCGGCTCCGCCGCCGGTCGCCGCCCTCGGCACGGCACGCGGGGCCGCCGCGCTCGCCGGGGGCGGCGCCGACCGCTGGGTACGCGGCCCGGACGCCGCCCCGCCGGACGATGACCGGAACACCACGTCGGAGCAGGAGTAGTAGGTGTCCTGGGTGTTGGAGTTCTGCCAGATCGTGTAGATGACGTGCCGCCCGGTGCGCCCGGCCGGCAGCCGCCCCGGCATCTCGTAGGCGCCGTCGCGGATCGGCGGATCGGTGACCGTCAGGAACGGCTCGTCCTCAAGATCGGCCCAGATCAGCCGGCGGGTCGGGGCGTACGAGTCGGTGGTGGCGTAGAACCGGAACGTGCCCTTGTGCGGGATCGTGGTGCGGTAGCGGAAGGTGTGCCGGGCCCCGGCGGTGAGCGTGGTGGCCGGCCAGTCCGCCCGGGGCAGGTCCAGCCCCCGGTAGGCGGACAGCCCGCCGCTGCACAGTTCCCCGTCGGGAATCCGCTCCCGGTCCCGACCGTCGATCTGGGCCACCCGGATGTTGTCCCACTCCCGCACGGCTGCTCCGGCGGCGATCGCGGCCCGGCAGGCCGGCGTGTCCGCCCGGCCACCCTCCGGACCGCAGGCGGCGGCCCGGCTCAGCGGGCTGGTGGGGGCGCCGTGCGCGCTCGCCGGCACGCCGGTGAGCAGCAGGGTCGCGGCGACGGCGGCGAGCGCGGCGAGCGTGCGGCGTACGGCCATGTCATCGACCTCCCGCGCACTGGTACGGGCGCGGGGCGGCAAAGGTTCGATCGGCGCGCCGGTGTGGCGCACTCCACGGCCGGCTCGGGTGTCCTGGCCGAACGGACGGTCGGGGCGGCGCCGGAGCGGGGCGGGGCCCTACAGTGACGGCACCCCGCGATCAAGGAGCGAGCCGTGTCCGAGCCGCCACAGACGCCAGATCCGCCCCGACCCGCCCCGGCGGCCGGGTCCCCGACCGGCGACGTCCACGCCGACGTCCCGCCGCACCTGCTCGTCCTGCCCGACGTGGCGGGCGCGCCGGCCGCGCTGCCGTGGCCCGGCCCGGAGGGGCAGCCCGCCTGGGCCATCCCGGTGGTCGTGCCTCCCGGCACCCGCGGCTACGCGCTCTTCGTGCCGCTGGTGCCGGTGGCCGAGGGAGAGCCGGTCGCGGCCCCCGGGCAGCCGGCCGCCCCGCGGATGCTGGTCCCCGCACCGGGCGTGCCCACCCAGGCCACTCCGCCGGCCGTCGAGAGCCCGACCCGGAGCGGCGCGACGCCCGTCCCGGCCACCCCCAGCGCCGGCGCGGCCGGCTCCGCTCCGACGTCCCCGACAACCGGCACGGCCGGGTCGACGCCGACGGCCCCGGCGCCCGGCGCGCCGTCGGGCGGCACCGCGTCCGGCGGGCGGCCGCCAGCCGGTGAGAACCCGCCGGCGGAGTCCGCTGACGGCGGTGCCGGCACGGAGACCGACCGCGCCGCCACGCCGGCCGGACCGCCCACCGCCGAGGCCGAGCCGGCACCGGCCAGGAAGGCCGGACCAGAAGCCCAGGCAGCGCCCATCCCGGCGACAGCCGCGACCCCGGCCGCCAGCACGACGGCACCGCCGCCCGCCTCCAGCGCCCAGCAGCCCGCCGCGGGACCGGTCCAGCCGGCCGCCGCGCCGCCGTATCCGGCGACCGGGTACGGGCCGCAGCCCTGGGGTGGCTACCCGCCCGGCTGGACGCCCCGGCCGCGCGGACCCCGGACCTCGTTCCTCGGCGCCCGCTGGCCGGGCCCGAAGCAGGCCACCGGTCGGGCGGTCCCGCTGGCGGTGCTGGCCGGCGCGCTCGGCATCGCGTTCTTCGTGCCGCTGAGTCGGGTCGGCATCGGCTGGTTCCTGGGCTGGCTCACGCTGACCCTCGGCGTGCTGGTCGCGGTGCGCCGGCGCACCGCCGAACTGCCCCGCGTCGAGCGGCTGATCCGCGGCGGGTGGGCGGCGGCGGCGCTGGTCCTGCTCGCCGTGCTGGCCTTCCGCAACGCCTGGTGGCTGGTGACGTTCTGCGTGCTCGGCGCGCTGGCCTGCGCCACCCTGGCGATCGTCGGCGGCCGGCTGGTCCGCTCGATCCTGTTCGGCCTGGTCGCCGCGCCGTTCGCGGCGTTCCGCGGCCTGCCCTGGGTGCGCCGGCACGTCACCGCCTCCCCGGAGGCCGGGACGGTCCGCAAGGTCACCGGGTCGGTGGTCGCCACCGTGCTGGTGCTGCTGGTCTTCGGCAGCCTGCTCTCCTCGGCCGACGCGGCCTTCTCCGAGGTGCTGAACGCCGTCGTCCCCGAGATCAACGTCGGTACGGTGTTCCGCTGGATCTTCCTGGCCGCGGTCGGCGGGCTGATCGCCGTCGCGGCGGTCTACACCCTGGCCGCGCCGCCCGACCTGTCCACGGTGGACCGGCCGAGCACCCGCCGGCTCGGCGTGCTGGAGTGGGCGCCGGCCATCGGGGCACTGACGCTGCTCTTCGTCGGCTTCGTGATCGTGCAGTTCACCGTGCTCTTCGGCGGCCAGCGCCACGTGCAGAAGGTCGCGGGGCTCAGCTACTCCGAGTACGCCCGCAGCGGCTTCTGGCAGCTCCTCTTCGTCACCCTGCTGACCCTGGCCGTGCTGGGCGGGGTGAGCCGCTGGGCCAGCCGCGAGCGGCCGGTCGAGCGCACCCTGCTGCGCGTCCTGCTGGGCCTGCTCAGCGCGCTCAGCGTGGTGATCGTGGTGTCGGCGCTGTCCCGGATGTGGACCTACCAGAAGGTCTACAGCTTCACCGGCGAGCGGATCTTCGTGATGGCGTTCGAGCTGCTGCTCGGCGCGGTCTTCCTGATGATCCTGGCGGCCGGCGTGCGCTGGCAGGGCCGGTGGATTCCCGGCACCACGGTGGCGCTGGCCGTGGCGATGCTGCTCGGCCTGGCCGTGCTGAACCCGGAGGACTACGCGGCGAAGCGCAACATCCTCCGGTACGAGCAGACCGGCAAGATCGACGCGTGGTACCTGCGGGCGCTCTCCGCCGACGCCACGCCCGCGCTGGCCAAGCTCCCCGACCCGGTGCGCCGCTGCACGCTGAGCTGGATCGCCGACGACCTCGAGGAGTCCGATCCCTGGTACGCCTGGAACCTGGGCCGGCACCGGGCCCGCCAGGCCCTCGACCGGGTCGGGCCGGACGCGATCGGTGGTCCGAAGGACTGCCGCCGGGCCGACCAGTTCGACCTGCCCAAGTCCCGCCGGTGACGCCGCCGGCCGGGCCGCGGAACGCCGTGGCCCGGCCGTCGGCGCACCCGGCGCGTCCGCGAACGTTCACCGCCCCCTCACGTCAGGGCCACGGCGGACACCGACCCCGCACCTACCTTCGGCTGCGCGAACGTCAATCGAGGTAGCGGAGGTTTTCCCATGTCCGTCCGTCAGCTCATGACGGTGCTGGCCGTCGGGGCGGTGCTGGCCGTGCCGACGGCCGCCCACGCGGCCCCCGTGGCCGGTCCCGGCGTGCTGCCGCAGAAGACCCACTTCGACCTGCAGGCGCATCGGGGCGGGATCGGGCTGACCACCGAGGAGACCCTGGCCGGCTTCGCCAAGGCCATGCGCCTCGGTGTCACCACGCTGGAGCTGGACACCCAGGTCACCCGGGACGAGAAGGTGGTCGTCACGCACGACCGGCAGGTCAGCGCGCAGAAGTGCCGCGACACCGGCCCGGTGACCCCGGGCGACCCGCAGTACCCGTACGTCGGGAAGTACATCAAGGACCTGACCCTGGCCCAGATCAAGACCATGGACTGCGGCTACCAGCAGCTGCCCGGCTTCCCGGAGCAGGAGCAGATCGCCGGGGTCCGGATGGCCGAGCTGCGGGACGTGCTGGACCTGGTGCGGAGCTGGGACGCCCACCAGATCACGTTGAACATCGAGACGAAGGTGGAGGCCGGCGCCCCCGAGCAGACCGCCCCGCGCGAGCTGTTCGTCCGCCGGGTCTTCGAGGAGATCCGCGCCTCGGGCATCGAGGACCAGGTCACCATCCAGTCCTTCGACTGGGGTGCGCTGCGGGTGATGCACCGGCTCGCGCCGCGCTGGCCGCTGGTGGCGCTGACCAACTACGACTTCCTCCAGGTCGGCAAGCCCGGCGCCTCGCCGTGGCTGGGCGGCCTGGACGCGGACGACTTCGGTGGCGACTTCGTCCGCGCGGCGGCCGCGATCCCCGGCGTGACCACCCTCTCCCCCAACTACGGCTTCCCGCAGAACGGCACGGTCGCCGACCCCGCCTTCCGCTTCTACCCGGACCCGAAGATGATCGCCGACGCGCACGCCCGCGGCCTCAAGGTCGTGCCGTGGACCTGCGACGACCCGGCCACCGTGGCGGCGCTCATGGACCTGGGCGTCGACGGGATCATCACCAACTACCCGAACCGGGTCCGGCAGCTCATGGCCGAGCGGGGCATGCGCCTGCCGAAGGCGTACGAGCCGCGCTGAGTCCCGGTGGAGGCGTCCGTCCCGCGGGGCGGGCGCCTCCACCGTCAGGCCGGGCCGCCGCCGAAGCCGATCTCGTTGCCGTCCGGATCGCGGAAGATCGCCTTGCGGACGCCGTTGTCGTAGGTCTCGCGCTCGTCCGGCGTCAGGCCGCGCTCGGCCATCTGCGCGAGGCGGGCGTCGAGGTCGTCGACGAAGACGGTGTGCATGGCGTGCCCGGCGTGCTCGGGCCGCACCTCGATGTACAGGTACCGGTGCTCGGCGAGCTCCCACACCGCCTCGGTGTCGTTCGGCAGGAACGAGGGCGGGGCGCCGAGGAGCCGCTCGTACCAGGCCGCCGCCGCACGGTAGTCGCGGACGGGAAGGCCCGCGAACAGATCTGCGGTCATGAGGCCATGCTAGGCATCAGACCGGGCCTCCACGGCACCCCGAGCTGGTGTAGAGAAGAGCCCGTGCCGCTGACGTTCCCCTCGCACGCCGCGCTGCCGCTGCCGCTCAAGCTCTGGCGACCCCGCTGGTTCGACGGCGTCGCCCTGGTCATCGGCTCGGCCGCACCGGACCTGGCATACGCCCTCGACGGCTCGGGGCTGCCCGTGTTCCCGCTCTCGCACCAGCCGGCCGGGCTGGTGCTGTTCTGCCTGCCCGTGACGCTTCTCTGCGCGGCGCTCGTACGCCGGGCCGCGCCGGCCGTCGCCGTCCACCTGCCGTCCCGACCCGCCGCGCTGGCCCTGCGTGACTACGGCGTGCTGGGCGTTTCCCGGCCCCGCCTGGCGGTCAGCGCGCTCTCGGCCGTGCTCGCGGCCGCGACCCACCAGGCGTGGGATCGCCTGACCGAGCACGCACCGCTGTTCGACTGGGCCTCGACGGTGCTCGGCGCGCTGGCCGCGCTGGCCCTCGCCGCGCACATCGGGCGTCGCGGGCTGCTGCGGGCGTGGCACGGCGAGCCGCGGTCCGCTCCGGCGCGACCTCGGCTGTTCTGGTCCGTCGCCGCCGCGGTGAGCGCCGCCGGGGCGGTGGTCGCCGCGCAGCTGCCGGGCGCGTTCCTGCCACACACCACCGGGAGCCGGCTGATCGGGGCGCTGGCCCTCGGCCTGATGGCCGGCGCGGGTGCCACGCGGCTGTTCCGCAGACCCGCCGCTTTCGCCCGCCCATGACCGGATTGTCATGCTCGGGGGTGTCGCGCCGGACGTCGGCGCGACCGGTCAGGGCTCGGCCAGCCGGACGTATCCGGTGGAGCCCACGGCCTCGATGTCCCAGTGCCGACCGAATGCCCGCGCCCCGCTGATCATGACCCGTCCGATCTCCTTGGGGACCTGCGGGTCGACCACCAGCTTGCCGCCCACCGCGTCGAGGCCGAGCATGCACCGGAGGAAGTTCAGCGGCGCGCCCGCCGCCCAGGCCTGCGGGCTGCACGCGGTGGGATACTGCACCGGCCAGGTCGAGCGCCCCCGCTGATAGCCGGCGATCGCCTCCGGCAGTCGGAAACTGAATGCCTTCGCCGCCTCCAACAGCGCCAGGCAGACCCGGTTCGCCTCCTCCCGGTAGCCGTAGCGTGCCATTCCGAGCACCGCGATGGAGTTGTCGTGCGGCCACACCGTGCCGAGGTGGTATCCGATCGGGTTGTACGCCGCGTCGTCCATCGACAGGGTGCGGATCCCCCAGCCGGAGAACACGGAGTCCGCCATCAACTGCCGCACCACCTGCCCGGCGCGCTCCTCCGGCACGATCCCACTCCACAGCAGGTGCCCCATGTTGGAGGTGATGGAGTCGATCCGATTCTTGTCACCGTCGATCCCGATGGCGTAGTACCCACCCCGCTCCTCGACCCAGAAATCCCGGTTGAACGCGGCCCGGAGCCGCTCGGCGTCCGCCCGCAGGCGCGGTGCCAGGTCAGGATCGTCGAAGGGCCCCTCAGCCAGCTCAGCCAGGCGCAGTTTCGCGTCGTACGTGTAGCCCTGGATCTCACATGTGGCGATCGGCAGGACCGGCAACCGGCCGTCGGAGAACCGGACGCCGTCCCACGAGTCACGCCAGCACTGGTTGCCCAGGCCCTCCGGGGACCGGGTCAGGTATTCGACGTAGCCGTCGCCGTCACGGTCGCCGTACCGGTCGATCCACTCGAGCGCGGCCAGGGCGTTGGGGCGCAGCGACCGGACCAGTTCGTCGTCGCGGGTGAACCGCCAGTACTCGGAGAGCAGGATGAGCCAGAGCTGGGTCGCGTCCGCGGTGCCGTAGTACGGGCTGTAGGGCCTCTGCCCGGTCCGCGTCAACTCGCCGTTGCGCACCTCGTGCAGGATCTTGCCCGGCTCCTCGTCGGTGAAGTCATCGACCTTGCGGCCCTGCAACCCGGCGAGCGCCACCAGGGCCCCCTTGGCCAGGCGTGGGCCGCCGATGAGCGTCTGGTAGGCCGTGATCAGCGTGTCCCGTCCGAAGAAGGTGAGAAACCACGGCAGTCCGGCTGCCGGCAGGGCGACCCGTTGTCCGTTCATTTCGGCTTCCAGGCGTAGGGCGACCAGGTCCGTGAGGGTCTGCTCGACGACCTGCTCGAACAGGTTGCTGTCGCTGCTGAATCGTGCGACCACCGAGCGCCACCGGGCGGCAGGATCGACGGCGCTGTGCCGGAAGACGTCCTCGAAGTCGCCGCGCACCGGCTCCACCACCCCCATGCCCGGCGGGAGGCCGACCTTCAGATCGACTCCCCAGTCAGCACCGGGCGGGAGGTCGAGCACCCAGACGAAGTCGTCACCGTCCACCCGGTCCGGCACCGGCGACGCATGCACCTCGGTCTGGGCGACGAAGTCGCCGTTCTCGTAGCGGAACAGCAGTCGACCGCTGTCCGCTCGGTGCCGTCGGGCGATGGCCTCGGCGCGTTCCCGCACACCGGATTTGATCTCCAAGAGGTCGGCGAAGTCGCTGCCGACCCCCAGCCGCAGCTCGACACGGACGGGTTCGGTGGCCGAGTAGTGCAGTTCGATCCGTTCGTGCAGGCCGTCCCCGAGATAGCGACGTCGGCGGACCGTGAGGGCGTCCGCCGGCAGGTCCGGCAGTTCCGGATTGGCCAGGTAGAACTCCGCCGAGTAGTGGTCGACCGTCCCGGAGCGGAGAACCAGCAGCGGTGCTCCGTTCACGGTGAGCATCCATCGGTTCAGCAGCCGGGTGTCGAGATGAACGAGCCCACCGATCGAGCCCACCGGGATGTCACCGATGGGGTCGGAGTACATGAAGGTGGCACCACTGAGCACGGCGATCGAACCCGGGTCGAGTTCGGGCGGAAGATCCCGCTGCCGCGCGCCGTTCCGCTTCGCCGCGGCGAGGTGAGGCGTCGGATCGGCAGGCGTCGGACGCTGGTCGGCCATGCGTTGACCGTAGGAACACAAGTCGTGGCCGGTCATCACCCGCACCGAGTGATTTCCAGAGGTGCCCAGCGGTCGAAAGCGCCGTACTCCGGACATCATGCCATCTACCGCCACGTCATGCCCACGCACGTGCCGATACGACGAAGGGCGTCCGTCATCGCTGACGAACGCCCTGATCGCTAAGGGTGGAGCCGAGGGGACTCGAACCCCTGACCCCCACACTGCCAGTGTGGTGCGCTACCAGCTGCGCCACGGCCCCTTGCGGTCGTCCCCGGTCGCCCGGGCACGGAGAGAACTATACACACGCCGGTTGGCATGGTCATCTCGCGGGGGTCCCCCACGGGCTGGCTCAGTTCAGGGCCACGTCCGGCGGGAAGTGGGCGACCGCCGCCATCATGCCACCCTGCCGCCGCAGCACCATCGGCCAGAGATCGTCCGGGCGGTCGACGAAGGCGTCGCCGGGGAGGGCGTCCAGCACGAACCAGGACCCGTCCTCGATCTCCCGCTCCAACTGCCCGGCGCCCCAGCCCGAGTAGCCGGCGAAGACCCGGATCCCGCCGACGGCGTCGCGCAGCTTCTCCGGGTCGACGGAGAGGTCGATGGTGCCGACCGCGCCGGAGACCCGGTGGAAGCCCTTCACCGGCTTGATCGGGTGGCGCATCCGGGCCAGGCAGATCGCCGAGTCGGGCTGCACGGGGCCGCCCTCGAAGAGCACCGCGGGGTGCCGGGCCAGGTCGCTCCAGTCGCCTAGGACGTCGGCCACCGGGACCTCGGTGGCCCGGTTGAGCACCACGCCGAGGGCGCCGCCGGGCTCGTGGGCGACGAGCAGCACGACCGTACGGTCGAAGTTCGGGTCCTTCAGCGCAGGCGTCGCGACCAGCAGCCGCCCGGTCATGGAATCCATGGCTCGGCCACCGATCGCCTGTCCCTCACCCTGCATGTCCGACACCCGTCAGCCGTACGCCGCGACCAGCCGCGCTGTCAACGCCATGCAAGGCACCATAGCCTGCGGTCCGCCCGCTGGCTAAGGTCTGACCGGCGGGTGATCGCGGCGGGATCGAGGGAGGGCCGGATGGCGGCTACGGCCGAACTGGCGGTGATCGGCGGGTCCGGGCTCTACGCCCTGCTCGACGGCGCCACCGAGCACGTGCTGGAGACCCCGTACGGCGCGCCGTCGGACCCGGTCACGATCGCCGAGGTGGCCGGCCGGCGGGTGGCGTTCCTGCCCCGGCACGGGCGCGACCACCGCTACCCGCCGCACCTGATCCCCTACCGGGCCAACCTCTGGGCGCTGCGCTCCCTGGGCGTACGCCAGGTGCTGGCGCCCTGCGCGGTCGGCGGGCTCCGGCCGGAGCTGGGCCCGGGCACGTTCGTGGTGCCGGACCAGCTCATCGACCGCACCAGCGGCCGCACCCAGACCTACTACGACCAGGGCGCGGTGCACGTGTCGTTCGCCGACCCCTACTGCCCGGCCGGGCGGCGGACGATGCTCGACGCGGCGGCCGGGCGGGGCGTGCCGGCGGTGGACGGCGGGACGGTGGTGGTGGTCGAGGGGCCGCGATTCTCCACCCGGGCCGAGTCGCGCTGGTTCGCCTCGATCGGCGGCACGGTGGTCAACATGACCGGCCACCCGGAGGCGGTGCTGGCCCGCGAGCTGGCCCTCTGCTACACCTCGATCGCCCTGGTCACCGACCTGGACGCTGGCGTCGAGGCGGGCGGTTCGGTCACCCAGGAGGAGGTCTTCCGGGTCTTCGCGGAGAACACCGACCGGCTGCGCGGGGTGCTGCTGGACGCTGTCGCCGCGCTGCCCGCCGAGCGGGACTGCCCCTGCGGGCAGGCGCTGGACGGGATCAAGCTGCCGTTCCCGCTGCCCTGAGCGCCGGGAAGCGCCCGAAAAGCCGGCCTCGGCCCGATAGATTCGGCTGGTCGGGGGACTGATCACCAGGCCGTCTCCGGCACGCGCGGGGACGGGAGGCAGCCGGCCATGGCAACGGTCCGCGACACGACGTACGACCTGCTCCGCGCGCTGGGCCTGACCACCGTGTTCGGCAATCCGGGCTCCACCGAGGAACCCTTCCTCAAGGACTTCCCGGCCGACTTCCGCTACGTGCACGCGCTGCAGGAGGCGTCGGCGATGGCCATGGCCGACGGCTACGCGCAGGCCACCGGCCGTCCCGCGCACGTCAACCTGCACACCGCCCCGGGCACCGGCAACGGGATGGGCAACCTCGTCACCGCCTGGCACAACAGGACGCCGCTGATCGTCAGCGCCGGCCAGCAGACCCGGGAGATGCTGCTGATCGAGCCGCGGCTGGCCAGCCCTCGGGCGGTCGAGCTGACCCAGCCGTACGTCAAGTGGGCCCACGAGCCGGCCCGCGCCCAGGACATCCCGGCGGCCTTCATGCGGGCGTACGCCTCGGCGGTGCAGCCCCCGGCCGGGCCGGTCTTCCTCTCCCTGCCGATGGACGACTGGGACCGGTCCGCCGACCCGCCGCCGCAGGTGCGGACGGTGGCCACCCGGATCGCGCCGGACCCGGACCGGCTGCGTGGCTTCGCCACCACGCTGGCCGCCGCCCGTGCCCCGGCGCTGGTGCTCGGCGCGGCGGTGGACCGGGCCGACGCCTGGCCGGCCGCCGTGGCGCTGGCCGAACGGCTGGCCGCCCCGGTCTGGGCCGCGCCGGCGCCGGAGCGGGCCGTCTTCCCCGAGAGCCACCCGCAGTTCCGCGGGGTCCTGCCGTACGCGATCGGCCCGCTGGCCGAGGCGTTGCGCGGCCACGACACGGTGCTGGTGGTCGGCGCGCCGGTGTTCCGCTACTACCCGCACGTGCCGGGCGGCTACCTGCCCGACGAGGCCCGGCTGCTGCACGTCACCGACGACCCGGACGAGGCGGCCCGGGCCCCGGTCGGGGAGAGCCTGCTCGGCGACGCCGGGCTGACCATCGCCGGTCTGGTGGAGCTGCTGCCGCCGGTGGACCGGACCCCGCCGCCGGCCCGGGACGCCCCGGCGCCGCCCGAGGCGGCCGATCCGCCGAGCGCCGACGCCCTCTTCGCCGCGCTGGCCGGGCAGTGGCCGGCGGACGGGGTGCTGGTGCAGGAGTCACCGTCCAACCTGGCCGCGCTGCGCCGCCGGCTGCGGATCGACCGGCCCAGGTCGTACTTCACGATGGCCAGCGGCGGGCTGGGCTTCGGCCTGCCCGCGGCCGTGGGCATCGCGCTGGCCGAGCGGGACACCGGGCGCGGTCGGCCGGTGGTCGTGGTGATCGGCGACGGCTCGTTGCACTACTCGGTGCAGTCCCTGTGGACGGCCGCGCAGCTCGGCCTGCCGCTCGCCGTCGTGGTCCCGGTCAACCGGCAGTACGCGATCCTCAAGGCGTTCGCCGACCTGAAGCACACGCCCGGGGTGCCGGCGCTCGACCTGCCCGGGTTGGACGTGACCGCGGTGGCGCGCGGCTACGGCTGCGCGGCCGAGGTGGTGGAGTCGCCGGACCGGCTCGGCCCGGCGCTGGACGCCGCGCTCGCCGCCGACCGGCCGACCGTGCTGCCGGTGCCGATCAGCACCGACGTGCCGCGGATCCTCTGACGGTCAGCGGCGTACGACGAGCGGGGTGCCGCTGAGCACGTCGAGCACCGCCCGGTCGCCGAGGGGCGCCCTGAGCGTGACGCTCACCGGCTTCCACACGAGCTGCTCCGTGCACGGCCCGGTCGACCGGACCGCCCCGGCCCCGAGCACCACGACGTCGTCCCGTTCGAGGACCAGCGGGGTCGGTTGCCCGTCGCAGGCGCCCGCACCGACCCGGTAGTCGACCCGGTTCCCGCTCACCGCACGCAGGTCCACGGCCGCCAGCAGGCCGTCGGCCGCCGGACGGCCCGGCGCGGTCCCCTCCGGCGCGGTCCCGACCGCGCTGGGCGCGACGGCGAGGCGGGCCACCGGCACGCGGAGCCCCTCCACGGTGAACAGCCAGGCCGACACGGCGGCCTCGCCCCGACTGGTCCGCACCGACGCGCTGCCCAGCGTCACGCCGGTGACGGTCAGCGGCACGCACGGGCTGGCCCCCTGGGTGGCGACCGGCCCGTCGGGGCCGGGCTCGATGGTCGGGCCCCCCTTGGGCCGCCCCGGCCCCGGCGTCGTCGGCCGGCCCTCGCAGGGCGGCGGGTCGCCCTGGTCCAGCTGGGCGTACGCCTCGGCGGCGCTGACCAGCGGGACCCGCAGGGTGCCGTCCGGGAAGCGGATCGTCCCGTCGGCGGGGCGGGCGGCCGGGAGGTCGATCTGGTCCCGGTACCAGCCGTTGAGGAAGGCCTGCTTCGTCTCGTCGGTGAAGCCGGGGTCGCCGGCCAGCACGGTGGCCTCGCCGAGCGGGACGTACCCGGTGCGCCAGGCGGGGCCGGGGCGCCACGCGTCGGCCACCTCGGTGGCCCGCTGGCCGAACGCCTCCCAGCGGTGGTCCGGGCCGGAAACCGACGGACCGCTCGGGTCGGCGGCCGGCGGGCCGGCCGGGTCGGCGCCGGGCGCGGCGCAGCCGGCCAGGACCAGGAGCGGCAGCCCGAGCAGGGCGACGAAGCGACGCATGCCGGTTGGACGCGGCGCTGCCCCCGGCCGGTTCCCCGGTCAGTCCTCCCCGCCCAGGTCCGCCTGGTACGCCTCCCAGAGCAGGTCCGCGCCACGCTGCCGGTGCCGGTCGAGGGCCCGCAGCAGGTTCCGGGCCTGCTCCCGCAGCTCCTCGGCGGGCACGGCGGGGAGCCGCACGGCGTGCTGGAGCGCGGCGATCGCCGCCGCGATGGCGACGTGCTCGCCGGCCAGCAGGCGTACGCCGCGGTCCAGCCGGGGCGCCTGGTGGAGCAGTTCGGCGTAGAAGCCGGCCGGACCCTCGGTGACCCGGACGTGCTCGGCGAAGCCCCGCCGGACCGGGCCGAGCCGGCCGATCAGGTGCTCCCGCCAGCGCGGCTCGGCCGGCGCCGTGGCGAGCGCCCGGGCGAGGGCGCGCACGTCGCCCGGGACGCCGGGCCGGGGCGAGGGCACGGCGGTGACGGTGGACGGCTGCTGTATCGGATTGGTGACCATGGCACCTCCCGCGCTGCTGCTGCTACCGCGTACAGCGATGGTGAACCCGGGCCGCCGACCTGTCCAGGAGGGGTGGGTGCCTCATCTGCCCCAACCGCCTCAATGGTCACGCCGGCCCCGACAGTCCCAGGGGATCGTCCGCCATGGTGCGCAGCCGGCCGGCGAGGGCGTGCGCGTCCGCGTCCCGGCCCTGGTCCGGCCGGCCCGCGGTGATCGCGTCGGCGAGCGCCCG
Source organism: Micromonospora sp. NPDC004540 (assembly GCF_040610095.1). Classification (NCBI taxonomy): domain Bacteria; kingdom Bacillati; phylum Actinomycetota; class Actinomycetes; order Micromonosporales; family Micromonosporaceae; genus Micromonospora; species Micromonospora sp. NPDC004540. Next base: position 10,005 of record NZ_JBEXLR010000065.1, on the reverse strand, counting down.
CAGCTCGTACGGGGGCAGGTTGCCCAGCCCCGGGCCCTGCAACGGGATGGTGACCCGCCGGCCGCTGTCCCGGTCCCGGGCGATCAGCGTGGGCACCCGCACCACCCCGTCGTCGCCGACCCGCTGGGCGACCGCGCCGCCGCGCACCTCGGCGGTGGCCAGGTCGACCGTCCGGGTGCCGAGCGCGCCCCGGACCGAGGCCCGGGTCCCGTCCAGCCACGCGGCCGTGCGCAGCACCCGCAGCACCAGGTAGAGCCCGAGCAGCACGAACGGCAGTCCGCAGAGTCCGGCGTAGCGCAGCGGAGCGGGCACGGCGGCGCCGGCGCCGTCGTGCAGGTCGGGCGGAAGCAGCTCGGGCGGCAGGTCCCGGACGTCGTCGTACGAGGGGGCCGGGTCGCCGAAGCCGGCGGCCCGGCGCAGCAGGTCGCCGGCGACCAGCGGCAGCAGCACGAAGGCCGCGCCGAAGGCGCTGAACAGGACACCCACCAGGGCGCCCACGGCGCGCTGGCCGGACGCCGCGCCGACGGAGAGTCGGATCCGCTCGTTGGTCACAGGCGGCAGCCTAGAGGGCCGGCACCACGGCCCGGAGAGGCCACGGGTCCGGAGACGACTGTGCGCCCCGGTCCGATGGACCGGGGCGCACAGGTCAGGTGGTGGAGGTGCCGGGAATCGAACCCGGGTCCTTCGCCGGTTTGTCAGGGCTTCTCCGAGCGCAGCTCGCTGTGCCTCTACTCGGCCCCACCGCTCACGCGAGCAAGTTGGTGTGACGGGCCCAGTCGCTGATTGATCTCGCCGCACGGACCCCGCGACCGGGTCCGGTTGGCCAGCCTTCTAGCTGATGCCGGCTAACTGGGTCGAAGGCGCTCCCAGGCCGACAGACTTGCTACTCGCCTCAGGCGGCGAGAGCGAAGTCAGCGCGATTGTTCTTGGCGCTTATTGGTTTCCGACGAACGATTCTCGAGACGACGTCGGCTTCCTCGGCTCGCTTCCCCTGCCGCAACGTACGAAGTCGAAACCAGTCACCCCCTCGACGGGCTGCCCCTCTCGGCAGCATCACCAAGCCTAACGCCTGGCGCAACCGGATTCATTCCGAGGTCGGCCGGCGGCCGGCACCCGGACAAACCGGATGTTTCACTCAGCCATACCCTTGCCGCGCCGGCCCACCACCCGGGCGATCTCCCGGTCGGCGTCCCGCTTGGCCAGGTCCTGGCGCTTGTCGTACGACTTCTTACCCCGGGCCAGGCCGATCTCCACCTTCGCCCAGCCGTCGGAGAAGTAGACCTGCAGCGGCACCATGGTGAGCCCGCTCTCCCTGGTCTTGCCGATCAGCCGGTCGATCTCCAGCCGCTTGAGCAGCAGCTTCCGGGTCCGCCGGGGCTCGTGGTTGGTCCAGGTGCCCTGGGTGTACTCCGGGATGTGCATGCCGTGCAGGTAGAGCTCGCCGTCACGTTCCTGGGCGAACGCGTCGACCAGCGACGCCCGCCCGGCCCGCAGCGACTTGACCTCGGTGCCGGTCAGCGACATGCCCGCCTCGTAGGTGTCGAGGATGGCGTAGTCGTGGCGCGCCTTCTTGTTGGAGGCGACCACCTTGCGACCCTTTTCCCGTGGCATCGGCGCCACCCCCTTCCCGGTCCGTCCCCACGGCCACCGGCCGCGGAGCGAGATCATGCTACCCGAATGACAAGGACCCTCCCGCGCCGTTTATTCCGGCGCGGGAGGGCCCTCGGAGAGCCGTACCGGTAACTAGACCCGCAGGTAGAAGCGGAGCGTGACCCAGGCGGTGACTGCGCTGACCACACCACCGACGGCGGCCATCAGCGGGAAGGTCAGGAAGATCTCGGACCAGGAGATCGGGGTGATCAGGCCCTCCAGGGCCGCCATCGAACTCCCCGCCGCGAGCGTCTTCAAGACGATCAACGCGAGCAGGCCGAGGACCGAGCCGATCAGACCGGCGACCACGGCCTCCAGCACGAACGGCGCCTGGATGAACCAGTTGGAGGCGCCGACCAACTTCATGACCGCGACCTCACGCCGCTTGCTGTACGCCGCCACCTGGATGGTGTTGGCGACCAGCAGCAGGGCGGCGACGGCCATCACGATCGCGATGGCGAGCGCGCCGTTCTGGAAGCCGCTGAGCACGCCGAAGACCTTGTCGAGCAGCTTGCTCTGGTCGACGATCGTGTCGATGCCCTCGGAGGTCTTGTACTCGTCGTAGATCTTCTTGTACTGCTCCGGGTTGTTCAGCGTGAGTCGGAACGACTCGGGGAGCTGGTCCGGCTTGACCGCGTTCACCAGGTCGGGGGCGTCGGCGTACATCTGCTGGAAGCGCTTGTACGCCTCGTCCTTGTCGACGTACGTGACCTCCTTGACCATCGGGTCGGCCTTGAGCTTGGTCTCGAGGTCGGTCCGCTGCTGGTCGTTGACGTCGGTCTTGAGGAAGATCGAGACCTGGACGTTCTCGTAGTAGAGGTCCTTCATGTCGCCGACCTTCTGGTACAGAAGGCCGCTGCCGCCCAGCATGAACAGCGACACCGCCATGGTGATGATCATGGCGAGGGTCATGGTGACGTTGCGCCACAGTCCGACCAGTACCTCGGACAGGACGTACTTCATCCGCATCGGGAAATTCCTCCGGCTCTCCGGCGTGAGGTGTTCGTCGTCAGGGTCAGCGGGTCGTCAGCGGCTCAGCCGTAGACGCCGCGGGCCTGGTCGCGCACGATGCGGCCGCTTTCGATCTCGATGACGCGGCGGCGCATCTGGTTCACGATGTTGGAGTCGTGCGTGACCATCACGACGGTCGTGCCGGTGCGGTTGATCCGGTCCAGCAGGCGCATGATCTCGATTGAGGTGTCCGGGTCCAGGTTTCCGGTGGGCTCGTCCGCCAGCAGGATCAGCGGCCGGTTCACGAACGCCCGGGCCACCGCGACCCGCTGCTGCTCACCGCCGGAGAGCTCGTGGGGGTAGCGGTGCTCCTTCCCACCGAGCCCGACCAGCTCCAGCACCTCCGGCACGACGCGGCGGGCGACCGCCTTGGTCTTGCCGATCACCTCCAGCGCGAACGCCACGTTCTCGTAGGCGGTGCGGTTCGGCAGGAGCCGGAAGTCCTGGAAGACGCAGCCGATGGAACGCCGGAAGTGGGGTCGCTTCCAGGAGCGCATCGACGTGACGTCCTTGCCGTTGACGACGACCCGCCCCTTGTTGGGGGTGACCTCGTGCAGCAGCATCTTGATGATCGTGGACTTGCCGGAGCCGGATGGACCGATGAAGAAGACGAACTCGCCCTTCTCGATCGAGACGGACACGTTGTCGAGCGAAGGCCGGGACGCCTTCGGGTACGTCTTCGTCACTTGCTCAAGCTGAATCACGGGTCGAGAGTCTACGCGGTGTAACCGGAGAGCCAAGCCCCCAGCCCCTCCGAAGCGAGTCGCGTCATCGATTCAGCCGGTCAGACAGAGATCGACGACGCGCTGCGTCGAAGATCGATCACGCACCGTCAGCGGTCAGCTGCTGCTGCTTCCGCCAGCGGATACCCGCCTCGATGAAGCCGTCCAGGTCGCCGTCGAAGACCGCGGACGGATTGCCCGTCTCCTGCTCGGTACGCAGATCCTTCACCATCTGATAAGGGTGCAGGACGTACGAGCGCATCTGGTCGCCCCAGGAGCCGGCGGCTTCGGTCTTCAGGCCCTGGAGCTTGGCCTGCTCCTCCTGCCGCTTGCGCTCCAGCAGCCGGGCCTGGAGCACCCGCAGCGCGGAGGCCTTGTTCTGGAGCTGGGACTTCTCGTTCTGGCAGGTGACCACGATGCCGGTCGGGATGTGAGTGATCCGGACCGCCGAGTCGGTGGTGTTGACGCTCTGCCCGCCCGGGCCCGAGGAGCGGTAGACGTCGATCCGCATCTCGTTCTCGGGGATCTCGATGTGGTCGGTCTGCTCCACCACCGGCAGCACCTCGACGCCGGCGAAGCTGGTCTGCCGGCGGCCCTGGTTGTCGAACGGGCTGATCCGCACCAGCCGGTGGGTGCCGGACTCCACGCTGAGCGTGCCGAACGCGTAGGGCACCTTGACCGTGAAGGTGGCCGACTTGAGGCCCGCCTCCTCGGCGTACGAGGTCTCGTAGACCTCGGTCGGGTAGCCGTGCCGCTCGGCCCAGCGCAGGTACATCCGGAGCAGCATCTCGGCGAAGTCCGCCGCGTCCACGCCGCCGGCGCCGGCCCGGATGGCGACCAGCGCCTCCCGGGAGTCGTACTCGCCGGAGAGCAGGGTGCGGACCTCCATCTCCTGGATGGCCTTGGTCAGCCCGGTGATCTCCGACTCGACCTCGGTCAGGGTGCCGGGGTCGGACTCGGCCTGGGCCAGCTCCAGCAGCACCCCGGCGTCGTCGAGCCGGGAGCGCAGGCTGCCGAGCTTGGAGATCTCGCCGTTGACGTACGACAGCTGTGACGTCACCTGCTGCGCCTTGGCCTGGTCGTCCCACAGGTCCGGGGCGGAGGCCTCCTGCTCCAGGCGGGCCTTCTGCTCGCGCAGCTTGTCGAGGTCGAGCACGGCCTCGATGTTGCGCAGGGTGGCGTCGAGTTCCTTGAGCTGTTCGGCGTAATCGGCAGCGGTCACGACAGACAAGCCTACTGCCTATGCTGGCCGGTCCGGCGCAGGTGGTCAGCCGACGGGGGCGCTCTTGAGCCAGGACAGCGCGGCCCGGTGGTAGGCGACGGCGAACTCCAGCGCGCTGGCGTCGTAGTTGTCGCCTTCCTTCTTGGCGTTCTTGACCTGCTCGCGCACCGCCGCCAGGGCCTCGGTGTGGTACTCGTTCGCCGAGGCGTAGAGGTTCTTGAGCTGGCTCGCCGAGTGCAGGCCGCCGAAGGCGATCCGTAGCGCTATCGGGTTGCGGATGGTGTCCCGCCCGGGGTTCTCCGCAAGCCAGCGGGAGAATGTCCGTTTCCCGGCCGCCGTGATCGCGTACGGCTGGCTCAACCGTGGCCCGGGCTTGCCGAGCCGCACCAGACCCTTCTCGGCCAGGACGGGAAGCTCCCGGTAGACCTGGCTGCGGGTCATCGACCAGTACGGCGCCAGCCGGCGCTCGGCGGCGGCCATGAGTTGGCCGCCTGTCATCGGGCCGTCGTGCAGCAGGCCCAGCAGGGCCGCCGCCGTCGGGTTGACTCCGGATTCCGCCATGCCCTCTAAGCTGCCACTTTGTCGGACCTGGCGTCCACGATTTGCCGTTTTAGCCACCCGTTGGCTGGTCCGATGTGCACTGTCGGCGGACGACAGTCCGCCGGGGACGTCCAGGCCATCCCCCGGCCGGCCGGTCGCCGGTGACGCTACGTGCGCCACCGGCGACCATGCGCAGGTCAGCCCATGTGCGGGTAGCCGTGGTCGGTCGGCGGGACGAAGGTCTCCTTGATCGTCCGCGGCGACATCCAGCGGACCAGGTTGTGCCAGGAGCCCGCCTTGTCGTTGGTGCCGCTGGCCCGGGCGCCGCCGAACGGCTGCTGCCCGACCACGGCGCCGGTCGGCTTGTCGTTGATGTAGAAGTTGCCGGCCGCGTACCGCATCTTCTCCGCCACCTGGTCGACCACCCGGCGGTCGGTCGCGAAGATCGACCCGGTCAGCGCGTAGGGTGCGATCGACTCGGCCTGGTGGACCACCTCGTCGAAGCGGGCGTCGTCGAAGACGTGCACGCCGAGGATCGGGCCGAAGTATTCGGTGGTGAAGGTCTCGTGCGCGGCGTCCGAGCACTCGAAGAGGGTCGGCCGGACGAAGTAGCCGACCGAGTCGTCGGCGGTGCCGCCGGCCAGGATCTTGCAGCTGTCGTCGCCCTTGATCAGCTCCAGCGCGGCGGTGTGCCGGCCGAACGCCTTGTCGTCGATCACCGCGCCGCCGAAGTTGCTGAAGTCGGTCACGTCGCCGTAGGTGAGCGAGTCGGCGGTGGCGGCCAGCCGGTCGCGCAGCCCACCCTCCCAGATCGACCGCGGGACGTACGCCCGCGAGGCGGCCGAGCACTTCTGGCCCTGGTACTCGTAGGCGCCGCGGATCAGCGCGGTGTGCAGGGCGTCCACGTCGGCGCTGGAGTGCGCCACCACGAAGTCCTTGCCGCCGGTCTCGCCGACCAGCCGGGGGTAGCCCCGGTAGCGGGCGATGTTCTCGCCGACCGTCCTCCACAGGTGCTGGAAGACCTTGGTGGACCCGGTGAAGTGGATGCCGGCCAGGTCCGGGTCGGCGAGCACGACGTCGGAGACCTCCTCGCCGCGCCCGGTAACCATGTTGATCACGCCGGGCGGCAGGCCGGCCGCCTCGAACAGCCGCATGGTGAAGTGCGCGGCGAACTGCTGGGTCGGGCCCGGCTTCCAGACCACGGTGTTGCCGAGCAGCGCCGGCGCCGAGGGCAGGTTGCCGGCGATCGCGGTGAAGTTGAACGGGGTGACCGCGTAGACGAAGCCCTCCAGGGGCCGGTGGTCGAAGCGGTTCCACACGCCCGGCGAGGACATCGGCTGCTCGGCCAGGAGCTTGCGGGCGAAGTAGACGTTGAACCGCAGGAAGTCGATCAGCTCGCAGGCGGAGTCGATCTCGGCCTGGACCACGGTCTTGGACTGGCCCAGCATGGTGGCCGCGTTGAGGGTGTCCCGCCAGGGACCGGAGAGCAGGTCGGCGGCGCGCAGGAAGATCGCGGCGCGCTCCTCGAACGGCAGCGCCCGCCACATCGGCGCGGCGTCCTTGGCGGCCTTGACGGCGGCGCGGGCGTCGTCGTGGGTGGCGTGGCCGGTTACGCCGAGCACGTGGGCGTGCTTGTGCGGCTGGACCACGTCGATCGGGTTGCCGGCGGCCATCCGCTGCTCGCCGGCGATGGTCATCGGCAGGTCGATCCGCTCGGCGGCCAGGTCGGCCAGCCGCCGCTGGAGCCGCTCCCGCTCGGCGCTGCCGGGCTCGTAGGTGTGGACCGGCTCGTTGCGCGGCTCGGGTACGGAGAACACGGCGTCCATCACAGGCTCCTGTGCGATCTCGACGGCGGTGGCGAGGTCGGACCCGCGGGCGCCGGCCGGGCGGCCGGGTTGCCGGGCACCGCGCGGCGGACCGGTCGCGGCGGCGGGACCTCGGCCAATTCTTCCATGCGAGGGGCGCGGCCCCGCCTCCACCGCCCCTGTTCGCCCCGGCCGCGCCGACGCACCCGGACGCACCGCCGCACACCGGACCGTAGGCGACAAGCCGGCCGGCCCGACGGATCCCTGGCCAAGCCGCCCGCTCACCTGGGATCCATCGGCGGCCCGTCACGGCGGCACCGGCCGCGCCGGGCTGGACCGGGCCGGCCGGCCGGGTCCGGAGCGGGACCGGGCGGGCCGCGTACCCTGGAGGGCCGGTGACCTGCCCGGCCGTCGCGGCCGATCCGGCGTCCGTCGAGAGGGAGACGATGAGCAAGCAGCCCGGCAGCTCCACGGCCGCGGAACCGGACCAGCCCGCCACCGAGCCGGCGGTCGAGACGCCGGCCGAGTCCCGCTCGGAGGAGACCGTCGAGGCCGCACCCGCCGGGGGCCGCCTCGCCCACGCGCCCGGCGCCCTGGTGCTGGCCGTGCTGTCGATCGGCTGGCTGGCCGCCATGCTCTGGTCCACCCGGGCGGCGATCACCTCGGCCGCGGCCGGGGTCACCGCGATCAGCCTCTCCGCGTACGCCCTGCCGGGCGTGATCACCGCCGCGCTGGTGGCCGGCGCCGCGGTCGCCCTGGTGGCGACCAACCGGCTGGGCCGGGCCACGCTGCGCTTCCTCGCCGCCGTCGGCACCGGCCTGCTGGTCGGGCTCGCCGCCGCCGTGGCGGTCAATCTGACGTACGCCGACAACGCGACCACCAACACCATCGCCGGCACCACGGCCGCGGCGGCGATCATCGGCGGGGCCATGGCCGGGGCGCGCAACGCCCGGGTGGTCGGTGCGCTCGCCGCCGCCACGCTGGCCGCGCAGCTCTTCGTGGTGCTGTTCAGCCGCGCCCGCGACCCGCTCTCCGACCTGTTCGGCGCCGGGGACACCCAGCAGTCGATGCTCGACGCCGCGAAGTGGGTGTCCCGGACGGAGTCCCTGCTCGCCGGGCTGATCGCCGGCGTGGTGGCGTACCTCTACCTGGCCTGGGCCCGTCACCGCGCGGAGCGGCGGGACGGGGCGGCCACGGAGCTGCGCTGGCCGGCGTACCTGGTGGCCGGGGCCGGCGCGGGCCTGCTCCTGCTGCTCACCGAGGTGATCATCCGGGTCGGCGGGCGCGGGCTGCTCGACCTGGCCGCCGCGCTCAGCGAGGCGGACGAGGTGGCGCAGACCGCCCTCGGCACCTCCCGGGTGGACAACGGCATCTGGGTGCTCTTCGTGGGGGCGCTCGCCGCGCTCATCCTGTTCGGCCGCACCCTCGGCCCCCGCGCCGTGGAGGACGAGGACGAGTCCGACTCCTGAGCCCTCGCGGGCGTCAGGACATCCCGCGCAGCAGCAGGTCCAGCTCGGTCACGTCGTACCACTCCAACTCGTGGTCCTCGGCCCCGTCGACGGTGAACTGGGCGTCCGGGTCACCGGCCTGCGCCTCGGCCACCACCTCGGCGGCGGCCGCCACGTCCTCGACCGCGTCCCCGCCGTCCACGTGGATGGCGGCGACGGACTTCACCGGCACCGGCCCGGAGAGCCGGACCACGCTCGACCCCAGCTCGCCGCCGACCCGGCCGACCGCGCGGGCCGGCAGGTCCACCGAGACGACGACCCGCCGCCGGGGCGCGCCCGGATCGGCCCGGAGCAGCAGCAGCGCCTCCTGGGCGGCGCGGGTGAAGGCGACGTACTCCAGCTCCTCCTCGTCGCCCTCCGCGTACCACTCCCGCAGCTCCGGGGTGACCGCGTGCGCCTCCTCGCCGACCAGGCCCTCCTCGCGCAGCCGGGCCAGCATCGGGACGGTCGCCGGCACGTACACCCGGACAAGCTCGTCGGTCACCGGTCTCTCCCCGCCGTCAGGCCCCGGCCGGCGGACGCCGGCTCCGGGCGCCGATCATGCCGTACGCCGTGACCGTCATACACCCCGCACCCGCCGTGGAGAAGTTCCGCGCCGGTGTGTCCCCCGGCCGGATTCGCCGCGCCGGGCCTGGGGCGATCCGGCTCGTGATGGCAAACTGAGGCAAACGAAGCCAACCCCGGGAGTCATCGTGGAGCCGAGGTTCCTGCTGCTGTCCGACGTGGCCGCCGAGCTGAACGTGTCGGACTCGCAGGTCTACCACATGGTGCGCAGCGGCGAGCTTCCCGCCATCAAGATCGGCGGCCGGGGCCAGTGGCGGGTCGAGCGCGCCCGGCTGGAGGAGTACATCCAGCGCAAGTACGCCGAGACCGCCGACTGGGTACGCGGCAACCCGCTCACCGACCGCGACGCGGAGTGAGCGTCCGGCATTGACGGTCGGCGTTGTCCTGCCGGAGAATGAACAGCTGTCGGAGGCAAACGAAGGTAAACGCAACGAACAGGGGTTGAGGATGGTCGACACCCGCCGCCCACTGGCACCGCGTCCCCCGGTCCGGCTCCGGCCCGCCCCGCCGCTCGATCCGCCCTGCACCGACCGGGATCCGGCCTGGGGCGACGCCTGGGGCAGTGTCGACCAGCTCGCGCTCGACCTCTTCGATCCGCGCCGGGACCCCGACCGGCCCGCCGGCCGGGCCGCCGACCGCCCCGCCCGCCGCTCCGGTCGGGCCGGCGACCGCTCGGCCGGCGGAGCCGTCGACGTTCGGCCTGTTCCCACCGGTCCCGGGCGCTCGGCCGGCCCGCCGGCCGCCCTGGTGACCGCGACCCCCGAGGCGGCCCGGGCGGCGCACCGGTTCGTCCGCACCTTCCTGGAGATCGTCAACGGCTACCGCCCACCCGGGCAGCTCCGGCCGCTCTGCCTCCCCGAGGCCGCCGCCGGGGTGGCCGCCGAGCTGGCCCGCGGCGCCCGCCGGGTCGGCCCGGCACGCCGATGACCGGGCACGACATCGCGGTGGCGTACGGCAATCCGGAGCAGCACGGCGCGACGGCG
>NZ_JBEXLR010000064.1:0-34899 GCF_040610095.1 Micromonospora sp. NPDC004540 | reverse complement strand
CGGGTCCAGCCCGAGGACGAGTTGCAGGTGCAGGGCGAGCAGGAACTGGAAGCCGAAGTAGGCGGCCACCATGAGGAACTGGGTGACGTTGGCGGCGACCAGGCCGGGCGCGCGCAGCACCCGGGGCGGCAGCAGCGGGGTGGCGGCGCGCCGCTGCCGGGCGGCGAAGCCGGCGAGCAGCGCCGCGGCGAGCGCACCCGCGCCGAGGGTGCGCGGCGAGGTCCAGCCGTGCTGGCCGGCACCGACGATGGCCAGCACGGCGGCCATCAGCCCGGCCGTCGCCAGCACCGCGCCGAGCAGGTCCAACCCGGCCCGCAGCCCGGCGCCGCGGTCCGGCTCGATCTGCCGTACGGCGCCGGCCACGATCGCCACGCCGATCGGCAGGTTGATGAGGAAGATCGACCGCCAGCCGGCCAGGTCGGTGAGGACGCCCCCGGCCAGCATGCCGAGCGAGGCGCCTGCGGCGCCGGTGAAGCTGAACACGGCGATGGCCCGGGCCCGCTCGGCCGGCTCGGGGAAGATCCGGACGATCATGCCGAGACTGACCGCGGTGGTGAGCGCGCCTCCGACGCCCTGCGCGAACCGGGCGGCGACCAGGGTTCCCGGCCCGGCGGCGACCGCGCAGAGCAGCGAGGCGAGGGTGAACAGGATGACGCCGACCAGGAAGACCTGCCGCCGGCCGAGCAGGTCGCCGAGCCGCCCGGCCAGCAGGAGCAGCCCGCCGAAGGCGACCAGGTAGGCGTTCACCACCGAGGCCAGTCCGGCGGCCGGGAAGCCGAGGTCGGCCTGGACGGCGGGCAGCGCCACGGCGACGATGCTGCCGTCCAGGATGATCATCAGGCTGCCGGCGCAGAGCACGAGCAGCGCGGGCCAGCGGTTGGTCCCCGCCATCGGAATGCCTCCTTGGTGCACGGTTTGTTACTGAGGCCATCGTCTGTGACCATGAGGCGGAGCGGAAGGAGGCACTTTGATGTCCCAGGGGAACAGGTGTGTGTCCATCCAGGCCGACCAGGCGCGGGCCTGCACCGTGCGGGAGGCGCTGGACCGGGTCGGCGGCAAGTGGAGCATCGGCATCCTGATCGCCGCGTCCCAGGGCCCGATCCGCTTCACCGAGCTGGAGCGGCAGGTCGAGGGGATCAGCCGCCGGATGCTCACGCTGACCCTGCGCAACCTGGAGCGGGACGGCCTGCTGGACCGGCACGTCCACCCCACCGTGCCGCCCCGGGTCGAGTACACCGCCACCCCGATGGCCCAGGAGCTCTACGAGTCGCTGGTGGCGCTGACCCGCTGGGCGGAACGGCACCGCGAGGGGATCAGCGCGGCGCGGGCGGCGTACGACCGGGAGCACGGGGCGCCGGTCGGCTGAGCGCCACTGTGGCGAAGGCCACGCAAATCCGTCTGACCGATCGGTCAGGTGCTGACCGATCGGTCAGGCATCCTGGAGGGCATGGCACGAGCGGTACCGGAGACCCACGGCGAGATCCTCGCGGCGGCGGCGCGACGCTTCGCCGTCACCGGCTACAAGGGCACCTCCCTCCAGGACATCGCCCGCGCGGTGGGCTGCTCGAAGGCGACCGTGCTCTACCACTTCGCCAACAAGGAAGCCCTGCTCAGCGAGCTGATGGCACCCGCCATCGCGGTGCTGGAGGCACTCGACGCCCGGCTCGCCGGCACCACCGGCGCGGCCGCGCAGGAGATCGCCGGCGAGGGCTTCGTCGACCTGGCGGTGCGCTTCCGGCGGGAGATCGCGCTGCTCCGGGGCGAGTTCCCCGACCTGCTCCAGCAGCCCGCTTTCGCGCACATCCAGCAGATCTCCGAACGGCTCGTCGAGGCGTTCGCCGGCCACTCCGACCGGCCCTCCGCGCGGATCGCCGCGCTGGTGGTGCTCGCCGGCATCGCCGAGACCTGCGCCGAGTTCATCGACATCCCCGACGACGAACTGCGGCCCGCCCTGCTGGCCGTGGTCCGCCGGGCCCTCGAACCCGTCAGCTGATCCCCGTTCCGACCCGAGGACAAGGAAACCCATGGCGACCCTGCTCTACCGGCTCGGCCGGGCATCGTTGCGCCGCCGGCGGCTCGTCGCCGTCGTGTGGCTCGTCGTACTCGTCGGCCTCGGCCTCGCCGCGGCCACCCTGAAGGGCCCGACGGCGAGCAACTTCACCATGCCGGGCACCGAGTCCCAGAAGGCACTCGACCTGCTCGCCGACCGGTTCCCGGCGGCCAGCGGGGCCACCGGCACCATCGCGGTCAAGGCGCCCCAGGCCGGCCAGCTCACCACGCCGGCCGGGCAGGCCCTGGTCAAGCAGGTCACCCAGGAGGCGGCCACGCTGCCCGGGGTGGTCGGCGCGGTCGACCCGTACCAGGCGCAGGCGCTCACCCCGGACGGCCGGTACGCGCTGATCCAGGTGCAGTTCCAGGGCCGGGCCGACGACGTGACCGACGCCCAGCGCGAGGCGTACGAGAAGGTCGGCGCGCAGGCCGAGGCGCAGGGCTGGCAGATCGCCCCCGGCGGTGAGGTGCTGAACGCCGAGCCGGAGGTCGGCTCCACCGAGGCGCTCGGCGTGCTGATCGCGGCGATCGTCCTGATCGTCACCTTCGGCTCGCTCGTCGCGGCCGGGATGACCATGCTGAACGCGCTGATCGGCGTCGGCGTCGGCATGGCCGGCCTGTACGCGCTCAGCGGCGCGGTCGAGCTGACCAGCACGGCGCCGATCCTGGCCCTGATGCTCGGCCTCGCGGTCGGCATCGACTACTCGCTCTTCATCACCTCGCGGCACCGGCAGAACCTGCTCGACGGCCTCTCTCCGGAGGAGGCGGTCGGCCGGGCGGTCGGCACCGCCGGCTCCGCCGTGGTCTTCGCCGGCGCCACCGTGGTGGTCGCGCTCGCCGGCCTGGCCGTGGTGGGCATCCCGTTCCTCACCGTGATGGGCCTGGCCGCCGCCGGCACCGTCACCGTGGCCGTGCTGGTGGCCATCACGCTGGCCCCGGCCCTGCTCGGCTTCGCCGGCCGCAAGGCGCTCCCCCGCAAGCTGCGCGGGCGGGACGCGGTGGCATCCCCGGCCACCGGCTCGGAGGACCGGTCCGGGTTCGGGTTCCGCTGGGCGCACTGGGTGACCCGGCTGCGCATCCCGGTCATCCTGGTCGGCCTGCTCGGCCTCGGCCTGCTCGCCGTTCCCGCCCAGGACATGCGGCTGGCGCTGCCGGACGCCGCCACCGCCGCCGAGGGCACCCCGGCCCGGGTCAGCAACGACCTGATCCGGGAGGGCTTCGGTCCGGGCTTCACGGGCCGGCTCGCGGTGGTCGTCACCGCCGACTCGCCGCAGGCCACCCAGGCCGCCCTGCCGCAGGTCACCGCCCTGATCCAGAAGACCGACGGCGTGCTGGCGGTGGCCCCGCCGCAGCTCGACCAGACCGGCCGTACCGCGCTGCTCGGGGTGATCCCCAGGACCGGCCCGACCGACGCGGCCACCGAGACGCTGGTGCACGACATCCGCGCGCAGGTCGGCGGCATCCAGAACGCCGACGTGCTGCTGACCGGCGTCACCGCGATCGGCATCGACGTGTCGGAGAAGCTCTCCGACGCGCTCCCGGTCTACCTGCTGCTCGTGGTGGGCCTGTCGGTGCTGCTGCTCATGCTGGTGTTCCGATCGATCCTGGTGCCGGTCAAGGCGGCGCTGGGCTTCCTGCTCACCGTGGCGGCCACCTTCGGCATCACGGTCGCGGTCTTCCAGCAGGGCCACCTGGCCGACCTGGTCGGGCTGGACACCCCGGGCCCGCTGGTCAGCTTCCTGCCGATCCTGCTCATCGGCATCCTGTTCGGCCTGGCCATGGACTACGAGGTCTTCCTGGTCTCCCGGATGCGCGAGGACTTCGTGCACGGCGACACCGCCCGGCAGGCCACCATCAACGGCATGGGGCACGGCGCCCGGGTGGTCACCGCCGCCGCGCTGATCATGATCTCGGTGTTCGGCGGCTTCGTCTTCCTGGAGGACCCGGTCATCAAGTCGATGGGCTTCGCGCTCGCGATCGGTGTCGCCATCGACGCGTTCGTGGTCCGGATGACCATCGTGCCGGCGGTGATGTCGCTGCTCGACAACGCCGCCTGGTGGCTCCCGCGCTGGCTCGGCAAGGTGCTGCCCAACGTGGACGTCGAGGGCGAGGGCCTGCGCGCCCACCTCGCCGAGCGCGAGCCCGCCCAGGTGTGACCGGTGATCTGCCCGGCCGGTCAGACGCCGGCCGGGTAGGTCTCCATCTCGCCCGGGGTGGGCAGCGCCGGCAGCGGGTGCAGCGCGGTCGCCTCGTCGCACCAGATGAACGCGTCGTAGCGCTCGCCCAGCCGGGTCGGCACGTAGTTGCCCCAGGACTCGAAGCTCGGGTCGTAGACCACCCCGATGGCCCGGTGGTCGGCCGATCCGGTCACCCACTCCGGCTGGTCCTCGCCGCCGAAGACCAGCACCGCCCGTTCCGGCATCAGCTCGTGCAGCCGCCGCTCCACCGAGCCCTCCCGGGCCGGCGGCACCACCATGGCCTCGGCCGGCGAGCCCCAGCGCGGCGCGGCCACCACCGTCCCCCGGTAGCTGCCGAAGCCGACCAGCGCCACCGCGTCCCGGCCGTGCCGTTCCCGGCCGAGCTGGCCGATGTTCACCATCCCCTCCCCCGCCATGTCGGTGGCGCGGGCGTCGCCGACGTGGGTGTTGTGCGCCCAGACGATCCCGCGCGCCTGCGGGCCGTAGCGGTCGAGCAGCCGGTCCAGAGTGTCGGCCATGTGGATGTCGCGGATGTTCCAGGACTCCGGGCCACCGCCCACCATGGCCCGGTAGTAGCGTTCGGCCCCGGCCACCACCTCCGCGTTCTGCCAGGCCGAGAAGCGGTCCGAGCCGTCCGCGGCGGCCTGTTCCCGGGTACGCGCCAGCAGCCGGACCACCTCCTCCTCGCACCGGGCCGAGACGAAGCGGCTGGCCATCCCGTAGTCCTCGACCCGTTTCCCGTACGGCTCAAAGCAGCGGTACGCCTCCTGCGCCGCCTCCAGCGAGGCCGGGTCCTCCTCGCCCAGGTAGTCGAAGATGGCCTGCATCGACTCCCAGAGGCTGTAGACGTCCAGTCCGTGGAAGCCCGCCCGCTCCCCCTCGGGGCGCTCCAGGTTCCACGCCCGCAGCCAGCGGCAGAACCGGGCCACCTCGGCGTTGGCCCACATCCAGGTCGGCCAGCGCTCGAAGCGTTCCAGCGCGGTCTGCGGATCGGCCAGCCCGCCGGGGGCGCCCACCACCGAGCAGTTCACCCGGTCGCAGTCCGGCCAGTCCCCCTCCACCGCGACGAAGTCGAAGCCCTGTTCGGCGATGAGCCGCCGGGTCAGTTGCTCGCGCAGCCGGTAGTAGTCGTAGCTGCCGTGCGTCGCCTCGCCGATCATGACGATCCGCGTGTCCCGGACGCGTTCCAGCAGCGGGTCGAAGTCGCTCGGCGCGCCGAGCCGCTGTACCAGCATGCCAGCGGCTACCCGGGACCCGTCCGGGCAAACGGCCACGCCGGCGGGCATGGCGCCCGGCACAGCGGGTAGCCCGCCGGCATGACCGTCACCGGGGTGCAGTTGCAGGAGTTCCTGGCCGGGCTCGACTACCCGGTCTCCCGTGCGGACCTGGTCCGCTGGGGCCAGGAGAACGGCGCGAGCACCGAGATGTTGCAGATGCTCAAGGCGCTGCCGGCGGAGGAGTTCAACACCCCCGCCGAGCTGGGCGAGGCGCTCAACACCCTGGTCTGACCCGGTTACCGCCCGGCCGTCCCGGGGTTACCGGCGTGCAGCAGCCGGAACAGCACCAGCCACTGCTCTGGCCAGACCAGCCCGACCGGCGTGTCCGGGGCGAGCCGGGCGGCCCGCAGTGCCCCGTCGAGGCGCCGGCGCGGGTACCCGGCGCGCAGCGAGGCGGCCAGCGACCCGCCGACCCCGCCGAAGCCCCGCTCCACCATCCGGCGATACGCGGGCAGCGCCGCCGGGGCCAGCAGCGGCTCCGGGCGGCGGTCCAGCCGGAGGATGCCGCCGTCGGCGGCGGGCACCGGGCGGAACGCGTCCCGGCGCACCCGGCCGGCCAGCCGCCAGTGGTGCTCGGGCCAGGTGAGCACGGTGAGCCGGCTCCACCGGCCGTGGTCGCCGGTGCGCTTGCGGGCGTAGTCGAGCTGCGTGAGCAGGGTGGCTGAGCGCAGGCCGGGCGCGGCGAGGCACCAGCGGACCACGGGGGCGGTGAGCGACCACGGGATGTTGCCGACCACCGCGAACGGCTCGTCGGGCGGGACGGCGGCCAGGAAGTCGGCCGCCCGGACCCGGACCTGCGGCAGGTCCGCGCAGGCCGCGGTCAGCTCCGGCAGCACCGCGGGGTCGACCTCGTACGCGACCAGCCGGTCGCACCGGGCGGCGAGCGGCCGGGTCAGCCGGCCGCGCCCGGCGCCCACCTCCAGCAGCAGGTCGTCCGGGCCGGGGCGGGCCGCCCGCACCATCCGCGCGACGGCGGCCGGGTCGGCGAGGAAGTTCTGGGACAGTACGCGACGGGACCGGTCGCGCGCGGTGGTAGGGAGTCGGCGGGGCGCCACGGGTTCGTCCTGTCTGTCGCCGGAGGGCGACGGGAACGGACAGGCGCAGGAGGAAGCCGGGCCTGTCCGAGCGGATCGGGACTCGGACGACCCTGGACATCGGTGGGTACGCGGCACCGAGCCGCCGGGCCCGGGCGTGGGCCGGCGGTGCGGACGGTCAGGTCAGGCGCGGTGGGCGTACCGGCCGGCCAGGGCCGGACGCCGGAGCCACGGGCGGGCGACCAGGAGGAGCCCCCGCGCGGCCGGCGTCGCGGCCACGTCGATCAGGGCATGCGTGCACATGCCGGCCAGGCTAGCGGCGGCCCGGCCGGCCCGCGACGGAATTCCTCAGAGGTCGACGGTGCGCCGCTGGCTGCGCGCGGTCTCGGCGGCGTCGAGCACGGCCACCACCTCCCGGCCGAACCGGACGTCGCAGCGGTGGTCACGGGTGCCCGCGTCGACCTCCTCCAGCAGCTGGTCGATGGCCGTGCCGAACGCCTGGAGCACGCTGCCGTCGCCGGGCGGGACGGTCTCGGTGCCGTTCTCGCCGAAGAAGACGAAGTCCCGGGTGACCGCCTCCGGCGGCGCGTCGAGGGTGAGCGAGAGCGTGCTGGTGGCACCACCGTCGTGGGTGAGCAGCAGGTGCACCAGACCGCTCGGCCCGTCCATGACGGCGACCCGGGTGACCCGGCCGAGCACCGGCAGGATCAGCGACAGCGCGTGCGGGCCGATGTCCCAGAGCGCGCCCCGGTCGCGCCGCCACTGCGAGCTCCCGTACGGGTTTCCCGGCTGGAAGATCGAGGCGAACATGGTCGCCCGGGCGTGCTGCCAGCCGCCGACCGCCGCCGTCGAGGCGAGGAAACCGGTGACGTTCGGGTGGTACCGCTGGGTGAAGAAGACCACCGACGCCACCCCGGACGCCTGCGCGGCGGCGACCACCCGGTCGGCCTCGGCGAGGCTCAGCGCCAGCGGCTTGTCCAGCAGCAGGTGCCGCCCCGCGGCGGCGGCCCGGACGGCGATCTCGGCCTGCACGTCCGGCGGCAGCGCCACGGCGATCGCGTCGCAGGCGGCCAGCAGCTCGTCCACGTCCTCGAAGACCGGCACGCCGTGCCGGGCGGCCAGCGTGGCGGCCTTCGCCGGGTCACGCCCCCAGACCCCGGCCAGCTCGGCCCGCGGGTGCGCGTCGATGGCCGCGGCGTGCGTCTCCGCCGCCCAGTGACCGGTGCCGAACAAGCCGAACCGCACCACGGACCCCCTGCTGTCGTCCTCCGCCACGGCGTACGCCGGTGGCCGTGATCCACGCTAGTCGCCCGGCCCGGCCGGCGCGCCGCGACCCCGTGGGAGAGCCGGGCGAAGGTGGCTACTACGACGATTAGTAGGCTGTGCCGGTGAACGGTACTGCGCCGGGATGGCGTCGATGACCAGCGCCGCGGCGGCCGGCTCGCCGGTGGACGGGATTCTCGCGACGGCCTCGATCGTGCTGTCGCTCCTGATTGCGGTATGGGCCCTGGTGGCGGCGGTACGCCACCGGGCGCCGGACCGGCTCCAGTTCGTCGGCCTGGCCGTGCTGGAGGTGGCCCTGCTGGCGCTCACCGTGGTGGCGCTGGTCGCGCTCGGCGGCGGCGAACGGCCGGGCGAGCCGGGTGCGTTCTTCGGCTACCTGGTGACGCTGGTCTGCCTGCCGCCGCTGGCCTGGGTGCTGGCCCGGATGGAGCCGACCCGGTGGGGCTCGGCGATCGTCTGCGCCGTCTGCCTCGTCACCCCGGTGGTGGTGGTCCGGTTGCAGCAGACCTGGGAGGTCGTCGGTGGCTGAGCAGCGGGCGACGAACCGGGGGCCGGGCCGGTTGCTGATCGCGGTCTACATCCTCTTCGCCATCGCGGCGACCTCGCGGGCCGGGCTCCAGATCGCCACGAAGTTCGACGAGGCGCCGGTGGCGTACCTGCTCTCCGCCCTGGCCGCGCTGATCTACATCGTGGCGGCGGTGGGGCTGGCCCGGGCCGGGCACACCGGTCGCCGGGTCGCGCTGGCCTGCTGTTCGGTGGAGCTGGTCGGGGTGGTCGGCGTCGGCATCCTCAGCCTGGCCGACAGGGAGCTGTTCCCGGACGAGACGGTCTGGTCCGGCTTCGGCAGCGGCTACGGCTACATCCCGCTGGTGCTGCCGGTGCTCGGCCTGTTCTGGCTCTGGCGCACCCGGCACGACCCCGCCTGAGGGGGATCGTGCCGGGCGGGACGGCCCCGGTCAGTCCTTGGGGCCGCCGGCGACGTAGATGACCTGGCCGGAGACGAAGGACGCGCCCTCGCTGGCCAGGAACGAGATGGTGTGCGCGACGTCCTCCGGGCGGCCGGTGCGGCGCACCGGGATCTCCGCGGCGGCGTGCTGCTGGAGCGCCTCGAAGTCGACCTTCATCCGGGCCGCGGTGGCGGCGGTCATGTCGGTGACGATGAAGCCCGGCGCGACCGCGTTGACGGTCACCCCGAACGGGCCCAGCTCGATGGCGAGGGTCTTGGTGAAGCCCTGCAGGCCGGCCTTGGCGGCCGAGTAGTTCGCCTGGCCCCGGTTGCCCAGCGCCGAGGTGCTGGAGAGGTTGACGATCCGGCCCCACTTCCGCTCGACCATGTGCTTCTGGGCGGCCTGGCTGAACAGGAACGCGCCGCGCAGGTGCACGCCCATGACGGTGTCCCAGTCGGCGTCGGACATCTTGAACAGCAGGTTGTCGCGGAGCACGCCGGCGTTGTTGACCAGCACGGTCGGCGCGCCCAGCTCGGCGGCGACCCGCTCCACGGCGGCCGAAACCTGGGCCCGGTCGGAGACGTCGGCGCCGACGCCGAGCGCCCGCCCGCCCGCGGCCGCGATGGCGTCCACGGTCTCCTTGGTCGCCGACTCCTCGATGTCGACCACGGCGACGGCCATGCCGTCGGCGGCCAGCCGTCGGGCGGTCGCCGCGCCGATGCCGCGCGCGGCTCCGGTCACGATGGCGACGCGGGGCTCCTCCGACATGATTACCTCCCGGTAACTTGGGCTCGATCGAAGGAGCTTAACGCCCGCGCCCGCGCTCAGAAGCTGGTGCCCCGGCAGATCCGGATCCACCGGTAGCCGTAGCCGGTCAGCTTCAACCGGTCGAGCTTGCCGACGTCCTCGTAGTTGCGGTCGGTGAGCACGTCGATCGGCAGGTCGGCCTCGGGGGCGAGGACGCTGAGGTCGACCTCGGCGTCCTCGGTGCCGAGGTTGTGCAGGAAGACCATCGTCCCGGTCGGCCCGTCGGCCCGGTGCGCCAGCACCCCGGGCGGCATCGGCACGTCGATGTGGCTGGTGCTCCCCGAACCGATCTCCGGGGCCTCGCGGAGCGTGCGGATCATCCGCTCGAACCAGCCCAGCAGCGACCTCGGGTCCTTCCGCTGGGCGGTCACGTTGACCTTCTGGTAGCCGTACTCGCCCTTGTCGATGACGGGGCGGACCAGCTTCTCCGGGTCGGCCGTGGAGAATCCGCCGTTCTCCTTGTACGACCACTGCATCGGGGTGCGGATCGCCTCCCGGCCGGGCAGCGACAGGTCCTCGCCCATCCCGATCTCCTCGCCGTAGCGCAGCACCGGCGTGCCGCGCAACGAGAACTGGAGCGCGTACGCCAGCTCGATGCGGCGGCGGTCGTTGCCGAGCATCGAGGCCAGCCGGCGGCGGATGCCCCGGCCGTAGAGGCGCATGTCCTCGTCCGGGCCGAACTGCTCGTACACCTGGTTGCGCTGCTCGGCGGTGAGCCGGGACAGGTCGATCTCGTCGTGGTTGCGCAGGAAGGTGGCCCACTGCCCACCATCGGGCAGGGCCGGCGTGTCCCGCAGCGCCTCGATCACCGGCTCCGGGTCCTGCCGGGCCAGGGCCAGCATGAGCCGCCCGTTCATCATGAAGTCGAAGAGCATGTGGATCCGGTTGGCCGAGCCGCCGCTGTCACCGAAGTAGACCGGCAACTGGTCCGGCTCGACGTTCGCCTCGGCCAGCAGGACCGCGTCGCCCCGCCGCCACTGCACGTGCTGGCGCAGCTCGGTGAGGAAGTCCAGGTCCTTGGGCGAGTTCGAGTTGCCCGGCTCGGTCAGCTCGATGATGAACGGCACCGCGTCCATCCGGAAGCCGGAGACGCCGAGCTGGAGCCAGAACGACATGATCTTCTTGATCTCGGCGCGGACCTCGGGGTTGGCGACGTTCAGGTCCGGCTGGAACTTGTAGAAGCGGTGGTAGTACCAGGACTTCGCGGTGCGGTCGTAGCTCCAGGTCTCGTTCTGCTCGCCCGGGAACACCATGCCCTGGTGCCGGTCCGGCGGCGCCTCGTCGCTCCACACGTACCAGTTGCGGTAGGGCGAGTCGGGCGAGGAGCGGGCGGACTGGAACCACGGGTGTTCGTCCGAGGTGTGGTTGACCACCAGGTCGATGATCACCCGGATGCCCCGGTTCCGTGCCTGGTGCAGCAGTTCGGCGAAGTCGCCGAGGGTGCCCAGCTTCGGGCTGACGTTGTAGAAGTCGGTGGCGTCGTAGCCGTCGTCCCGGTTCGGCGACGGGTGGATCGGGTGCAGCCAGAGGCACGTCACCCCGAGCCGGGCGAGATAGTCGAGCCGGCCGATCAGGCCGCGGAAGTCACCCACGCCGTCGCCGTCGGAGTCGGCGAACGTGTCGACGTCGAGGCAGTAGACCACCGCCTCCTGATACCACCTGTCACCCATGCCCGGTTTACTTCTCCGGTTGCCGACCGCGGCAAACCCGCGACCGGCGCATCCGGCCGGTACGGTGCCGGCATGAGCGCCGACAACCACGCCCTCGACTGGTCCGCCGGCACCTGGCTGAACCCGCCGGCGCGGGCCGACTCCGCGGACGACGGGCTGCTGGTCGAGCCGCGCGGGGGCAGCGACTTCTGGCGGCGGACCAGCTACGGCTTCGTGCACGACGACGGTTCCGCGCTGCTCGCCCCGTTCCCCGTGGACAGTGCCGTGGAGGTGAGCTTCCGGCTCGACTACGCCGCCCAGTTCGACCAGGCCGGGGTGCTGGTCCGGGTCGACGAGCGGCGGTGGACCAAGGCCGGCGTGGAGGTCAGCGACGGGCAGCCGCAGGTCGGCGCGGTGGTCACCGACGAGCGGTCGGACTGGTCGGTGGCCCCGGTGCCGGACTGGTCGGGGCGGGACGTGACGGTCCGGGTCAGCCGGGCCGGGGACGCGCTGACCGTCCGCGCGCGGGTGGACGCCGAGCCGTGGCGGCTGGTCCGGGTGGCCCCGCTGGACCCGGAGGCCGAGGCGGCGGCCGGGCCGTACTGCTGCTCGCCGAGTCGCGGCGGCCTGGTGGTCCGCTTCACCGGCTGGCGGCGCGGGCCGGCGGACGCCGCGCTGCACCCGGAGGGCTGATCCCACGGTCCGTGGGGCGGGTCACCGGCAGGTGTGACGGGCGCCGGCCGGGGTACCGCTTACGGATCCCCGGCACCGTGCGGAAGGACGCCCATGGCACTCGCCCAGAACGTCGACCCGAACCAGTTCACCGGGCTGACCGGCTGGGTGGCGAGCGTGATCGACTCGTTCGGCGCGGTCGGGGTGGCCCTGCTGGTCGCCCTGGAGAGCATCGTCCCGCCGATCCCGAGCGAGGTCGTGCTGGCCATGGCGGGTTACCTCGCCGCCGAGGGCCGGTTCAACGTGGTGCTGATCGTGCTGGCCGCGACGGCCGGCTCGCTGCTCGGCGCGCTGGTGCTCTACTGGCTCGGCGCGGCGCTCGGCGAGGAGCGGCTAAAGCGCTGGCTGGACCACGTCCCGCTGGTGGACCGGGAGGACCTGGAGAAGGCCGACCGCTGGTTCGAGCGGCACGGCCGGTGGGCGGTGCTGATCGGCCGGGTGGTGCCGGTGGTCCGCAGCCTGGTCTCCGTGCCGGCCGGCGCGAACCGCATGCCGCTGGGCGAGTTCATCCTGCTCACCACGCTGGGCAGCGGGGTGTGGAACACGCTGATCGTCGGGGCCGGTTACGCCCTGGGCTCGCGCTGGCAACAGGTCGACCGGTACAGCCAGTGGTTCAACTACGCGATCTTCGCGGTCTTCGCCGTGATGATCGTCAGTTGGGTGGTCAAGAAGGTGCGCCGGCGGCGCGCCCGGCAGTCGGTGACCGCCGGGCGCTGACCGCGGCGCGGGATCAGAATCCCGCGGTGATGGTGGTGAACTCCCAGGTGTTCTGGGCGATGCCGGAGCAGTTGGAGACCACCCCGCCGCCCGGGCACGGCCGGTCCCGGTTGACCGACCAGAAGGCGAACCGGGCCAGCCCGCGGGCCTTGGCCCAGTCCCGGATCTGCGTCCAGGTGGCCGGGGAGGTCAGCTCCTGCTGGTCGGAGAGGCCGTTCATGCCGGAGAGGCCCATGTGGGCGTAGGCGGTGGCGTCGGACCAGCCGAAGGCCGTCTTCAGCGCGTTCTTCAGGCCCTCGGCGGCGTTGACCGTGCTCTGGTACATGTTCGCGCCGCCGCCGAAGTCGAACGGCATGATGGTGAAGACGTCGATGTTGGCGCCCTTCGCGGCGGCCTGGTTGATCAGCCGGGTGCCGTAGTAGTTCGGCCCGGTGGTCGAGGTGCCGAAGGTGACGATCGTCCTGATCCCCGGGTTGTTCTGCTTGACGATCTTCAGGGCGTCCAGGATCCGGTCCTGCACCACCTCGTTCTCGAACTCGTCGCTGTTCTCGATGTCGATGTCGATCGCCTTCAGGTTGTAGGCGTTGATGACCTGCTGGTAGGCGCCGGCCAGCGCGCCGGCCGAGGAGCAGTTCGGGCCGAGCTTGTTGCCGCTCCAGCCGCCGAACGACGGGATGACGTCACCGCCGGCCGCCTTGATCGCGGCGATGGTGCTGGCGTGCGTGCCGCCGGTGAGCGGGCCGCTGCCGTCCCAGGCCGGGGTGCAGCCGCCGCCGGAGAGCACGAACGCCATGGTGAACCACTTGATCCCGGTCGCGCCCATCACGGTCGACGGCGCGGGCGGGTCGCCCCAGCCCGGGTAGAGGTAGGGCGCGGCAGCCATGGCGCCGCCGCCCCCGCCGGTGCAGCCCGTGGTGGTGGCCGACACCGCCGCCGACTTCGCCGACTCCCCGCTGGCGTTGTAGGCGGCCACCGTGTAGCTGTGCCCGGTGCAGGCCGCCAGGCCGGAGACGGTGGCCGAGGCGCCGGTGACGGTGGCCTTCACGCTGCCGCCCTCGTAGACCCGGTAACCGGTCACCGTGCCGGAGACGGCGTTCCAGGCCAGCGAGACCGAGGTGTTGGTGGTGCCGGTGACCCGGAGGCCGGCCGGGGTGGCCGGGGCGCCCGGGTTGCCGCCTCCCCCGCCGCTGCACGAGCCGCCGTTGACCGTGCAGTTCGTCGGGTCGCCGGTGCCGCTGACGATGAAGCCGAAGCTGGTGCTGGCGCCCGGGGCGAGGGTGCCGTTCCAGGACTGGTTCACCGTGGTGACGTGCTGGCCGGAGGTGGTCAGCCGGGCGTCCCAGAACGAGCCTAGGGTGCTGCCGGCGGGCAGGTCGAACTGGACGTTCCACGAGGAGATGCTGGCTGAGCTGTTGTTGGTGACGGTGAACTTGGCCTCGTACCCGGTGCTCCAGGTGGAGGTGCGGACGAAGGCGGCGGTGGCGGCGGAGGCGGGCGACGCGGCCAGCAGGGTGCCCGCGACCAGGGCGGCGGCGAGCGCGGCGGCGAACGTCGCCACGCGGGTGGAGCGGAGTCTCACGGCGTCCTCCAGGGACCGTTGTGGTGGAGGGTGGGCATTTACGACCGTCGACGTGCGCTCATTATTAAGACTGTTAACTGTTTCTGTCCAGAGGCAGACCGGGGGTCCCCCGCGGGGACCCCCGGCCCGGCCGCTCAGCGGCGGAAGGTGAACCAGTTGACGTTGACGAAGTCGGCCGGCTGGCCGCTGCTGAAGGTCAGGTAGACGGTGTGCCGGCCGGTGACCGCGGCGACGTTGCCCGGCACCGAGCGCCAGCTCTGCCAGCCGCCGGTGTTGGCGACCGCGAAGCTGCCGATCGGCGGGTTCGTGGGGCTGTCCACCCGGACCTGGACCAGCCCGCTCACCCCGGCCGGCGCGCCCGAGGCGACCCGGGCCACGAAGTCCCTCGGCGGGGTGGCGCCGAACTCCACGTTGTCGTAGCGGGTCCAGTCGCCGTTGGCCAGCCAGCCGATGTCCTGACCGCCCTCACCGCACGCCTCCACCTGCACCCCGTTCTGCCCGGTGAACGCCTCGGCCTGGATGGTCGAGTAGGCGTCCACCGCCCCGCCGGGCGGCGGGGTGGTCGGGGTGGGCGACGGCGTGCCGCCGCCACCGCGGGTGTAGGCGGCCACGTAGTCGACCAGCATGGGCCGGCCGGAGACGGTCGAGGCGGTGGGCGTGGCGGAGCCGGCCACCCCGTTCGGGAAGCCACCGCCCATCGCCACGTTGAGCAGCATGAAGTAGCCGCCGTGGTTGGTCATCTGACCCCAGTACGGCTCGCCGACCTGGCCCTGGCTGACGGTGTGGAAGAGCTGGCCGTCGACGTACCAGCGCAGTTGCTGCGGGCTGGTCGAGGCGTCCCACTCGAAGCGGTAGGTGTGGAACGCCGACTGGCAGGTGCTGCCCGGGCAGGCGCGGGAGGCGCCGATGCCGTTGAACTCGTTGCACGGCCCGCCCGGGGCGACGCCGCAGTGCAGCACTCCCCAGACCGAGTTGATCCCGTTGACGTTCTCCATCACGTCGAACTCGCCGATGCCCGGCCAGTTCTGGTAGTTGCCCCGGTACGGGGAGCCGAGCGCCCAGAAGGCCGGCCAGTAGCCGGCGGCCTGGGCGCCGGTGACGTTCGGCATCTGGATCCGGCCCTCCAGCGCCAGGACTCCCCCGGCCGGCGGCTTGAAGTTGGCGCGGACCGTCTCGATCCGGGCCGACGTCCACCGGCCGGCGGCGTCCTTGAGCGGGGTGATGCGCAGGTTGCCGGCGCCGTCCTGAGCCAGGTTGGCGGTGCTGGCGGTGTAGGTCTGGATCTCGCCGGTGCCCCAGTTGGCCGGGCCCCCCGGGTAGCTGGTGCCGGTGTCGATGATCCAGTTGGCCGAGGAGGGCAGGGTGCCGGCCGCGCCGGTGAAGTCGTCGCTCCACACCAGACTCCAGCCGCTGGGCGGCGGCGGCACGGCGGCCTGGGCGGACATGGTGACGGTGGCGAGGGCGGTGGTGGTGGCGAGCACGGCGGCCGCCAGGGAGAGCCGCCGGCGCGATCGGCGCACGGCGGACGGGGCGGCCGCGGCCGCCGGGACAGGGTTCATGGGGGATGCCTCTCTGCGGGGACGGGCGAGAGAGAGCGCTCTCTGAGGCGTTTTTCTACGCGCCCGTCCCCGCACTTGTCAACGTGCGTCGATGCCTTCCGGCTGGGGGCGGCGCAGCACCGCCTGCTCCAGCGCGGTCCACGCCGTCGTCGTGACCAGGTAGAGCACCGCCGCGAGCGGCACCACCAGGGCCACCAGCACCGTGGTGAAGGGCAGCAGCGGGACCAGCCGGCCCAGCACCGCGGCGCCCGGGCCCTCGGCGGGCGCGCCGGCCACGGTGCCGGTGGCCGCGGCCGCCCGGCGCGCCCGCCGGGACGACCACCAGGCCAGCACGAGCAGCGCGGCCAGCAGCACCCCGAAGACCGCCACCACCGGGCCGGTGAGCCCGTCGCCGAGATGCCACCCCAGGGGCACGCCGGCGAGCTTCTCGTCCAGCAGGTGCGGGTGCCCGTCGCCGGTGGCGAAGAGGCGGTACATGACCAGGAAGAACGGCGCCTGCAACAGCGCCGGCAGGCAGCCCGCGACCGGGCTGGCCCCGGCCCGCCGGTAGAGCGCGAACAACTCGCTCTGCAGGCGGCCGGGGTCGTCGGCGTACCGCCGCTGGAGGTCGCGGACCTCGGGGGCGAGCGCCGCGCGGCGCCGCTCCCCGCGGACCTGGGCCAGGCTGAGCGGCGAGATCAGCAGCCGGACCCCGATGGTGAACAGGACGATCGCGGCGGCCGTGGCGGCCCCGCCGGTCAGCGGGGCGAGCGTGCCGGCGAGCCAGGTGACGACGGAGGCGGCGGCGGAGGCCGCGGTGTGCAGTGGTGCGAAGGCGAGCATGGGGAAACCCCTCGGTCCGATTCCGGATGCCCCGACGGGACGACGCGTCCCGGCGGGACGGATGACGACGGAACCGGCCGCGCGGCGGCGGTGCGGCTACGCGGCCGAGGGGCGCAGCCCGGGCGCGCGGGGGCGCGGTCGCCCCGGGGCGTCCGGGTCGACCTGCCGGGGCACCCGGCGGCGCCGGGAGCGGGCCCGCAGGGCGACGGCGCGCGGGCCGCCGGGCGGCGCGGGCAGCGCCCGGACCCGCAGCGCGAGCAGCGTGGCGAGCAGCAGCGCGGCGGCCACCGCCGCACCGGCGAGGAGGCCGGCCGGGCGGTCCGCGAGCAGGACGAGGGCGTACGCCCACGTCCCCGTCACCAGCATCCCTGCCACACGACCACCCTAGAACCCGATGTCACGCCCTGAGCCCGGTCACCGTCCGCGACGTCGCGACCGGGGCGAGGGCGGGCTACCCCGCCAACGGCGCCGCACTCCTCCTGGGCGCGGATTCCCCGTAGCCACCGCGCTCCGCGGTCCCGCGGAGGGGTGCGGCAACCGGCGCGTACCCGGCGACACGCCGCCCCGGGCGTTTTCCGCGGCCGACACGGTGGGTAACAGGGCGTCGACCGCGCGGCACGGTGCCGCGCCGGTACGGAGCGGACGGTGGTGTCGATGAGCGGGTCAGTGGCGGAGCGGAAACGGAGCGCCGCACCGGGCGGCACGGACCTGCTGACAGTCGGCGTGGAGGAGGAGTTCCTGCTCGTCGACCCGCACACCGGGGCCGCCGTGCCCGCCGTCGACCTGGTCATGGACCAGGTGCCGGCCGAGCTGCGGGGCCAGGTGGAGCGCGAGTTCCAGACCAGCCAGATCGAGATCGGCAGCCCGCCCGGGCTGGAGCTCTCCTCGATCCGGCACTCGTTGGGGATGCTCCGCGCCGAGTTGGCCGACGCCGCCGAGCGGGCCGGCGTCCGGCTGCTGGCCATCGGCACCGGGCCGGTGGACGGGCCGGTGCCGCCGGTGGTGGACAAGCCCCGCTTCGACCGGATGATCGAGCGGTTCCGGCTGCTGGTGCCGGGCCCGGGCAACAACGGCATGCACGTGCACGTCGGCATCCCCGACGCGGAGACCGGGGTGCAGGTGCTCAACCACGTCCGGCCGTGGCTGCCGATCCTGCACGCGGTCACCGCCAACTCCCCGTTCGCCAAAGGCGCGGACACCGGCTACGCGAGCTGGCGCTCGGTCGAGTGGGAGCGCTGGCCCTCGGTGGCGCCCACCCCCTGGCTCGACTCGCACGAGCACTACGAGCGGCTGATCCGCCAGCTCATCGCCAGCGGCGTGATGCTCGACGAGGGGATGCTCTACTGGTACGCCCGGCTCTCCGCCAAGTACCCGACCGTGGAGATCCGGATCGGTGACGTCTGCCCGTCGGTGGACGACGCGGTGCTGGTCGCCGCCCTGGTCCGGGCCCTGGTGGCGACCGCCATGACGGAGATCGCCGAGGGGCGGCCGGCCATCAACACCGACCACCACCTGCTGGTCGCCGCGCACTGGCGGGCGGCCCACGACGGGCTGGAGGGCGAGAGCGTCGACCTGACCGACGGCGAGCTGCGCCCGGCCTGGGAACTGCTGGACGGGCTGGTCGAGCGGGTCCGCCCGGAGCTGGAGCGGCACGGCGACCTCGACCGGGTGACCGACCTGCTGGGCGGGCTGCGCCGGCACGGCAGCGGCGCGGCCCGGCAGCGGGCGGTGTTCGCGCGTACCGGCGAGCTGGTCGACGTGGTCGCCGACGTGGCCCGGCAGACCCGGGGCTGAGCGGCCCCGCCGGCCGGGCGCGCGTGACAGGATGGGCGTCGTGGCGGAGCGGATGGTCGTCGTCGGCGGGGACGCCGCCGGAATGGCGGCGGCGTCCCAGGCCCGGCGCCGCCGCGACCTGGCCGACCTGGAGATCGTGGCGTTCGAGCGGGGCCACTTCACCTCGTACTCGGCCTGCGGCATCCCGTTCTGGGTCAGCGGGATCGTGGCGGAGCGGGACCAGCTCATCGCCCGGAACCCGGCCACCTTCCGCGACGAGTTCGACATCGAGGTCCGGCTGCGGCACGAGGTCACCGCCATCGACCTGGACCGCCGCGAGGTGGTCGCCCGGGACCTCGACGGCGGCGGCGAGGTCCGCGCGGGCTTCGACACCCTGGTGTACGCCACCGGCGCGAGCCCGATCCAGCCTGAGTGGGCGCGCGGCGGGGTGGCCGGGGTGTTCGGCATGCAGACCCTCGACGACGGCAGCGCGCTGCTCAACTGGCTGGAACGCGAGCCGAAGCCCCGCCGCGCGGTGGTGGTCGGCGGCGGCTACATCGGCGTGGAGATGGCCGAGGCGATGCTGCACCACGGGCTCTCGGTCGACCTGGTCGAGCAGGCCGACCAGCCGATGTCCACCGTGGACCCGGACATGGGCGAGCTGGTGGCCGAGGCGATGCGTGGCACCGGCATCGGCATCCGCACCGGCCTCACGGTCACCGGCCTCGACAAGCGGGACGGCCGGATCGCCGCCGTGGTCACCAACGAGGGGCCGATCCCGGCCGACGTCGTGGTGCTGGGCCTGGGCGTACGCCCGAACACCGCCCTCGGCGAGGCGGCCGGCCTGCCGGTCGGCCCGTCCGGGGCGATCCGCGTCGACCGGCGGATGCGGGTGCCCGGGGTGTCCGGTGTCTGGGCGGCCGGCGACTGCGTGGAGTCGCTGCACCGGGTCAGCGGCATGCCCGTGCACATCCCGCTCGGCACGTACGCCAACAAGCAGGGCCGGGTCGCCGGGATCAACATCGGCGGCGGGTACGCCACCTTCCCCGGCGTCATCGGCACGGCGGTGACCAAGGTCTGCGACCTGGAGGTGGGGCGGACCGGCCTGCGCGAGCGGGACGCCAGGGCGGCCGGCTTCGAGTTCGTCACCGTGCTGGCCCAGTCGACCAACCGGGCCGGCTACTACCCCGGCGCCCGCCCGATGACGGTGAAGCTGATCGCGGAGCGACCCAGCGGCCGCCTGCTCGGGGCGCAGATCGTCGGCTGGTCCGAGGCGGCCAAGCGGATCGATCCGCTGGCCGTCGCGCTGTGGAACAACATGACGGTGGACGACATGACCGCGCTCGACCTGGGCTACGCGCCGCCGTACGCCCCGGTCTGGGACCCGGTGCTGATCGCCGCACGCAAGGCCGTCGACGCCCTCACCCACGCCGGCCGCTAGCGGCCTGTCGGGTTTCGGTTGGATCGACCGGTGCGAGTGCCGGGGGACGACGAGGTGGTGGCGCAACTCCGCGCTGCACTCACCGCGGCCGGCTGGCGCCCCTGAGCCGTTGTGGGTGCGTCTGTTGTCGTTCCAGCGACAACAGACGCACCCGAAGTTCTTTGTCGGGGGGCGCGGTTACGTTGTGCGGGCTGTCGCCGGTTCCGGCCCTTCCCCCTCGGAGGCATACCCCCATGTCGCAGGAGACGACCTACCTCGAACTGTCCGAAGTAGACGGAGGAGCGCACAAGTTCTACGAGGTCGTGGTCGATGAGACCACGATGACCGTGCGCTACGGCCGGATCGGCGACCAGGGCCAGGTGAAGAGCAGCAGCTACCCGGACAACGCCCGCGCCCGGGCCGCCGCCGCGAAGAAGATCGGCGAGAAGGTCCGCAAGGGATACGCGCCGGCGGTGCCCGGCGTACGCCAGAAGCGGGCGGTCTCCCGCCGGCAGATCGTCAGCACCCGCTCCACCGCCCGCACCGCCCCGGTCCTCTGGCGCTACGCCTCCGGCGCGCCCGCGTTCGGCATCTTCGTCGACGGGCAGACCTGCATGGTGGGCAACGAGCACGGCGTGATCACCACGCTCGACCACGACGCCCGGGTGCTCAACCAGGTCCGGCTCCCCGACGGGGTGAAGTGCATCGTCGCCGACGACGCCTGGATCTACGCGGGTTGCGACGACGGCAACGTCTACGACCTCTCCGGCAAGGTGCCCCGGGTTGCGTACGCGATCGCCCCCGACATCGACATCTACTGGCTGGACATCCACGACGGCGTGCTGGGCGTCTCCGACCGCGAGGGCGGCATCGCCGCGGTCGACCACGAGGACGAGTTCCTCTGGCGACGGCCGGGGCGGGGCCGTTCCGCCTGGATGGTGCGGTGCGACACCGACGCCCTCTACCACGGCCACTCGCAGGGGGTCACCGGCTACGACTGGCGGACCGGACGGGAGTTGTGGCACACCCGCACGGGGGCGGTGCTCTTCGGCTGGCAGGAGCGCGACGCCGTGTTCGCCGGCACCGGCACCCGCGAGGTGGTGCGGCTGCGCAAGGACGGGCGGGCCGAGCGCACCTACCGGTGCGACACCGCGGTCTTCTCCTGCGCCACGGCCGAGGGCGGGCGCTACGTCTTCGCCGGCGACAGCGCCTCCTCGATCTACTGCTTCGACGAGGCTGGCAACCGGCTGTGGAAGCTCGGCACCGGCTGCGGCTCGGCCTACTCGATGCAATACCACGACGAGCGCCTCTACGTGGTGACCACCGGCGGCTACCTGGCCTGCATCGACGCCAGCGAGCCGGCGATCCGGGCGGCCGAGGCGGGCAGCGTGCCGGAGGTGGTCGACGTGAAGGCCCCGGCGCGGCTGCCCGAGCCGGCCGCCTGGACCAGCGTGGAGGTGACCACCGACGACCGGGCCGGCGTGGTGGTGCAGTGCGTCGAGCAGGGCGGCCGGATGCGCATCCACGTGCTCTCCGACGGCTTCCGGCGCGACTGGTCGGTGCAGTTCCCCAAGGGCATCCGGGAGCCGGGGGCGCGCTATCTGGTCACCGAGGTCCGGGAGGCCGGCCGGGGCGGCTTCTACCGGGCGTACGGCGACATCCGCCGGCTGCGCTGAACGGCTCCGGTCCGGGGGCGGCGCGGGACCGCCCCCGGACCGGTCACCGGCAGGTCCAGCGCACCGGGCGGACCTGGTCGTCGGACTCGAGCTTCCCGCCGAGCACCCGGCCGTCGTCGCTGAAACTGGTCACCGCGCCCTGCCGCTCGCCGCGCCAGCCGTCCGGCACGGGCAGCTTCACGGACCTCGTGTCGGTGATCACGCTGGGGACGTCATCGGAGACCCAACCGGCCATCCAGCCCTGACCGTTGCCGGTCCCGGACCAGAGGGCGCCCTTCAGCACGTCCGCCTGCCCGGTCCGCAGGTCGATCCGCACCGGGTACATGTGCATGCCGTTCCTGGGGACCACCTTGGTGTCGCGTACGACGGTGCCGGTCACCCAGCCACCGGCCAACGACAGGGACAGGAACTGGTCAGCCTTCCCGCCGGGCACCCGCGGCAACGGAAGCACCTCCGGCCGGGCGGCGCCCGGACGCCACACCACCGCGCGGGTGGGCTTGTCCGGGTGCCCGTCGGACATCGCGGCCAGGATGGTGCCGTCCTCGTCGATGCCGATGGCCGTGCCCTCCCACTGCGGGCCGGGCAGTGGCAGGTCGACCGGCCGGCTCCGGTACGAGTCCCAGACCACCGGCAGGCGCTTGGTCCCCGCGTCCCACGGGGTCCCCAGACTGCGGTAGCCGACGATCCGGCCGGCGTCGTTGACGGCCGTCGCGCCCTCGGACGTTCCCCCGGGCAGGCGGATGACCTCGCCGTTGCGCACCGCCCAGGCCCGCAACTCGCTGCCGGACCCAAACGACGAACCCACAGCCAGGCCGGCCCGGTTCACATCCGTCAACTCCTGCATCGAGCCCGGCAGCTGGACCTCCCGGACCCGGTCGCCCTCCCAGATCAGCAGGCCGAAGTCCAGGCGGTCCCGACCCTTCGGGCCCCGACGGCCGACCAGCCACCGGCCGTCCGGGTCACCGCCGGTGACCGCGGCCCGTGGATCGCCCGGCACGGGCAGCAGTGTGGCCGTGCACGCCCCCTGCCACGGGCCGGTCGGCCGCGGTTCCGGCGACGGCATCGACGGGCTGGGGCTCACGGCCGGCGCGGGGGCCGCCCGCCCGTCCCCGCGCAGCGCCGCCGGCAGCGCTGCCATCGCCAGCACGCCCAGCGCGACGGCCCCGGCCGCCGCCACCCGGCGGTTGCGTCGCCGCCGGCGGGCCTCCCGGATCGCTCCCGGCAGGTCGATCCGGGGCGGGCCGGCGGGCTCGTCGTCCAGCCACCGCAGCCGGTCGGCGACGTGTTCGTCATCGGTCCTCATGCTCACCGCTCCGTTCCGGTCCGACCGGCCAGCTCGCGGTCTCCGAGCAGCCGGCGCATCGCCGCGAGGCCGTGCGAGGTCTGGCTCTTCACCGTGCCGGGCGAGCAGCCGAGGGTGCGGGCCACCTCCTCCACCGGCAGGTCGTGCAGGAAGCGCAGCACCAGCACCGCGCGCTGGCGGGGTGGCACCTTGGCCAGGGCGTCGCGCAGCACGGTCTGCTCCTCGATGCTCCGGTCCTCGGTGGACCGCACGTCGGGTGGCCCGCCGAACAGGTGGACCCGCCACCAGCCGCGCCGCCGGGTGTCCAAAAAGTGCCGGACCAGCACCGTGCGGACGTACGCGTCGAGCTGCTCGACCTCGGCGATCCGCGCCCAGCGCAGGTAGAGCCGCGTGGCGGTCTCCTGCACCAGGTCGTCGGCCTGGTCGCGGTCGCCGCAGAGTCCGTACGCGAGCCGCCGCAGCGCCGGCAGGCGCGCCGTGACGTACTCGACGTATTCCTGGTCCGATGCGTCCGGCATCCGGCCACCTCCTGGGGGTTCGCTGTTCCAGACGGCACCGCGCCGAAAACGGTTGTACGCGATCGGCAGCCAGATCCGAGGATGGCGGGATGGAGATCCCGGAGAGCCTGCGGTGGACCGACCAGATTCCGGCGGGCCGGGCCTGGCGGGCGGTGCTGCCGGACCGGCTGGCGGAGTGCGTCGCGCAGTGGGAGCTGCGGGTGGTGGGACCCCCGTTCGGGTACGCGTTCGCCTCGTTGGCCGTGCCGGTCGAGCTGTCGGACGGTACCCCGGCCGTGCTCAAGCTCCAGTACCCGGACGACGACAGCGTCCACGAGGCGACCGCGCTGGCGCACTGGGCCGGCCGGGGCGCGATCCGGCTGCTGGCCCACGACGCCGAGCACCGCGCGCTGCTGGTCGAGCGCTGCGTCCCGGGCACCCCGCTGCACGGACTGCCCCCGGACGCGGCGCTCGACGTGGCGATCGGGCTGCTCCCCCGGCTCGGGGTGCCGGCCGGCCCGCCGTTCACGCCGCTCGCCGAGGAGGCGGCCGGCTGGGCGGAGCGACTGCCGGCCAAGTGGGCGCGGCTGGACCGGCCGTTCGAGCGGCGGCTGCTGGACGCCGCGCTCGGGCTGCTCGCCGACCTGGTGCCCAGCCAGGGCGAGCAGGTGCTGGTCAACCAGGACCTGCACGCCGGCAACGTGCTGGCGGCCGGCCGGGAGCCGTGGCTGGTCATCGACCCGAAGCCGCTGGTCGGCGAGCGGGAGTTCGCGGCGGTGCCGCTGGTGCGCGGCCCCGAGCTGGGCCACTCCCCGGCGGCGGTGCGGCACCGGCTCGACCGGCTCAGCGCCGGACTGGGCCTGGACCGGGAGCGGGTCCGCGGCTGGGCGGTCGTGCACACGCTGGCCTGGAGCATCGGCGAGGACCAGGTCTTCCCGCGGCAGGTCGAGACGGTCCGCTGGCTGCTCGGCCTGGCGTGACCGGTCCCCCCGGACCGGCCACGCCACGGGACGCGGCGGTCAGGCCGGGTACGGGGTCGCCTCGCGGGCCGCCCGCAGGGCCCCGGCCCACCAGGCGAGCTGGTCCAGCAGGGTCTTGGCGTATCCGGCCGCCGCGGGGTCGAGCGGCTGGCCGTCCTGCCACGCGGTGAAGTAGTTGGGGAAGGCCAGCCCGTCGCGGATGGTCACCGCGTGCAGCTCGGTGAGCACGTTCTCCAGGTGCAGCACGGCGTGCCGGCCGCCGGCCGCGCCGCCGTAGCTGACGAAGGCGACCGGCTTGGCCGTCCACTGGGTGAAGTGCCAGTCGATGGCCGCTTTCAGCGCGGCCGGATAGCTGTGGTTGTACTCCGGGGTGACCAGGAGGAACGCGTCCGCGTCCGTCAGCCGGGCGGTGAGCGGCGCCATGGCCGCCGGGCGCGGGTACGCGTCGCCCGCGAACTTCGGTGACTGTGCCGGCAGCGCCAGCGGGATCTCGACCTCGGCGAGGTCGACGACGTCGACATCGAAGCCGCCGTGCTCGCGCGCCCGCTCGGCGACCCAGGACGCGACGACCGGCCCGAACCGGCCCTCGCGGACGCTTCCGATGACGATGACCAACCTGTGCTTCTCGTTCATGCGATTCACGGTCCGCCGCCGCGACGGCGGTAACCAGACCGGGCGCAGGCTGGCCCCCGCAGGGCCACGCTACGCCGGCCGGCGCGGCCGGAAACCGGCCTAGACTCTCCACCCATGGGTACGCCACTGGGCGACTTCGTCCGCGCCAAGCGCGACAGCCTCCAGCCGGAGTCCTTCGGCCTGCCCGATCGGGGCCGGCGCCGCTCCCCCGGCCTGAGCCGCGCGGAGGTCGCCACCCGCTCGGGGATCAGCGTGGAATACCTGACCCGCATCGAGCAGGGCCGGGACCGCAACCCCTCGCACTCGGTGCTGCACGCCCTCGCGGACGGCCTGAGCCTCGATGCCGGGGAACGCCACCACCTGCGCTACCTCGCGAAGATCACCGGCGGGGCCTGCCCCGGGCACCGGCCACCGGCCCCACCCAACCGCGAGGTCCGGCCCACCGTGCGGGAGACCCTCCGGCTGCTCGAACCCGGGGTCGCGTTCGTCACCAACCGGCTCGGGGACGTGCTCGCCCAGACGGGCGGGTTCGAGCTGGTCATGGGCGGGACCGGGCTGCTCGACGCCGACTCGCCGAACCTGACCCGCTACGTCTTCACCGACCCGCGCGCCCGGACCCACTTCCCCGACTGGGACCAGGTGGCCGACGAGCAGGCCTTCGACCTGTGGCTCGGGCCGTCTGCCGAAGCCTCCGAGTGGTTCACGGTCCAGCTCGCGCCCGTCGCCGGGCCGGAGTTCACCCGTCGGCTCCGCCAACACCTGCCGCCGCCCCAGGTCCCGCTCCGGCTCGACCATCCCGTCGCGGGCGAGCTGCGCTGGCACCGGGAGAAGCTGGAACTGCCGAGCACCGACGCCCAG
This sequence comes from Micromonospora sp. NPDC004540, assembly GCF_040610095.1. Classification (NCBI taxonomy): domain Bacteria; kingdom Bacillati; phylum Actinomycetota; class Actinomycetes; order Micromonosporales; family Micromonosporaceae; genus Micromonospora; species Micromonospora sp. NPDC004540. Next base: position 9,105 of record NZ_JBEXLR010000064.1, on the reverse strand, counting down.
GAACTCGTCGTCCTCCTGCCCGCCGACGAGGCGACCGCGCAGGCCGTCGAGCAGCTCCGGCACCGCCGCCACGGCACCCTTCGCGCCGTCGGTTGACCGGGCCTGTCAGCCGGCCTGGCAGGTGGCGCACCAGTAGAGGTTGCGCCCGGTGAGCGCGCCGCGGCTGACCTCGGTGCCGCAGACGTGGCAGGGCGCACCGGGGCGGCGGTAGACGTAGACCTCGCCGCCGTGCCGGTCGACGCGGGGCGCCCGCCCCATCGCCTCCGGCAGATGCACGTCGCGCACGGTGTCGATCCGGCCCCGCTCGACGGCGGCGGTCATCAGGGCGACCAGGTCGGCCCACAGGTCCGCCCAGCCGGCCGGGGTGAGGTCCCGCCCGGGCAGCAGCGGTGGCAGCCCCGCCCGGAACAACGCCTCGACCACGAAGATCAGGCCGGTGCCGGCCACCACGGACTGGTCCAGGAGCAGCGCGGCCAGCGGGGTGGCGCTGCGCCGGATCCGGGCGTACGCCCGCTCCGGGTCGGCGTCGGCGCGCAACGGGTCGGGGCCGAGCCGCTCGCGCAGCGCCGCCACCTCGGGCGGGGTGAGCAGCTCGCACGCGGTCGGCCCGCGCAGGTCCAGCCAGTGCCGGTCATCCGACGACTCCAGCTCGGCGCGTCTGCCGCCGCGCCGCGACCTGGAGCCGTCGCTGTGCAACCGCAGCCGGATCTGCCCGACCGGGGGTGGCGGCTCGCCCGGGCCGTCGGTGACCTTGCCGTAGAGCCCGAGGTGGACGTGCAGGGTCAGCTCGCCGGCGTAGTGGTGCAGCAGGTGCTTGCCGTACGCCTCGGTGCCGTCGAGGACGGTGCCGGTGAGCCGGGCCGCGCCCTCGGCGAAGCGGCCCTGCGGGCTGGCGGCGTGCACCTTGTCGCCGGCGAACAGCTCGGCGTGCCGGGCCGCCAGGCGGTGGATGGTGTGTCCCTCTGGCACGCCGGCAACGGTAGCCCGCCGCCCCGGACGGCGCCGAACAGGCAGCCGCTGGCGTCGACGGGTGTCGACCTGTCCGCCGCGGGGTACGTCCTGACTGTCATGCGCGGTCTCCGCGCCGGAGTTCAGGAGGTGTCGAAATGAAGATTCTGTCCCGCCGGAACAACCCGGCGCGAACCGAGGACGTGAACGGCGACGGGGTGGTCGACGAGCGCGACCGCGCCGGTGACCGGGTGGACGGCCGGCCGGTGGTCACCGACCGGGACGAGGAGCGGGCCACGTACCGCAGCGCCGCCACCGCGACCGACGACGAGCGCGCCACCGACGCGGAGCGGCGCGCGGCGGACCGGGCCGCGGCGGCGCGGGCCGCCACCGCCCGGCCGCTCGGCGCGGACGCCCGGCGCACCCGCCCGACCGACGACCCGGACCCGAACCTGGAGCGCACCGTCGACCTCGATCACGACGGCCGGCCGGACCGGCCGGTCGACCGGGACCCGGCGGTGGAGCGGGTGGAGCCGTTCACCACGAAGCGGCCCCGGGCCAGCCTGCTCGCCACCCTCGGCCTGATCGTGTCGGTGGTCGGCGCGCTCTTCGTGCTCTCCGGCACCCTCGCCGGCTACGGCATCGGCCTCGGCGCGGTCGGCGGGGTGCTCGCCGTGCTCGGCCTGATCGCCACCCGCCGCCGGCACGTGGCCGGCAAGACCGACGCGCTGATCGGCGTGGTCGTCGGTCTCGCCGCCGTCGTGCTCGGCATCGTGGCGATGACCGGCCAGTTCGACTGGCCGACCACCGACGGCGACTGGGTGGGCCGGTTCCGGGAGTGGCTCGACTCACAGTTTGGGGATCTCGTCTGACGGGCAGTTTCCCGGTCGCCGGCGGAGCGCCGGCACGCCCGATCAGCTCTGGTGGTTCACCAGCCGGGCACCACACCTTTCGGGGGCGGCGGTCTCGCCGCCCCCGAAGTGTGTTCGGGGTCAGTCCGCCACGACGGCGCCCTCGCGGGCGTCGAGCAGTTCCTCCCAGTGCTCGCCCAGACGCCTGAACGCAACGATCCACCGGGACCGGCGTGTCAGACGCAATGATCCGCCGCCGTACGCAACTTCTCGCGGTGGATGTCGCCGGCCCGTGCCGCATACCGTTGGACCACGGCGCCAGCCCGTGGGCCGACGGTGGCCGGGCGCGCCCGACCCCTGGGAGCACGACATGACGATGGACGCCACCCGCCAGCGCTTTCTGATGTGCCGGCCGACGTACTTCGCCGTCGACTACGCGATCAACCCGTGGATGGACCCCACCGCCCCGGTCGACGCCGACCTGGCGATCCGGCAGTGGGAGCAGCTCCGCCGGACCTACCTCGACCTGGGCCACGAGGTCGAGCTGATCGACCCGGTCAGCGGCCTGCCGGACATGGTCTTCGCGGCCAACGGCGGCACGGTGATCGACGGCAAGGCCATGGCGGTGCAGTTCCGCGACCCGCAGCGCGCCGACGAGGCGCCCGCCTACCGGGCCTGGTTCGAGGCCGCCGGCTTCGAGATGTACGACCCGAAGCACGTCAACGAGGGTGAGGGCGACGTCCTGCTGGCCGGCGACCACCTGCTCGCCGGCACCGGGTTCCGCACCGCACACGCCTCGCACGCGCAGCTCCAGGAGGTCTTCGGCTACCCGGTGATCACCATGCAGCTGGTGGACCCGCGCTTCTACCACCTGGACACCGCGCTGACTGTGCTCGACGAGCGGACCGTGGCCTACCTGCCGGAGGCGTTCTCGCCCGGCAGCCGGGCCGTGCTGCGCCGGCTCTTCCCGGACGCGGTCCACGCCACCATGGCCGACGCCGAGGTGCTGGGGCTGAACGCGGTGAGCGACGGGCGGCACGTGGTGCTGCCCGCGCAGGCCACCGACCTGGCCGCGAAGCTGCGCGACCGGGGCTACGAGACCATCGGTATCGACCTGTCCGAGCTGCGCAAGGCCGGCGGCGGACCGAAGTGCTGCACGTTGCGACTCCGTCAGGGAAAGGCAGTCAAGTGATCATCGACGACATGCTGCGGACGCCCTCCGCGGTACGGGACGCGGAGCGTCACACGGCGCACAACTACCACCCGCTGCCCGTGGTGATCTCGTCGGCCGAGGGCGCCTGGCTGACCGACGTGGACGGTCGGCGCTACCTGGACTGCCTGGCCGGCTACTCGGCGCTGAACTTCGGCCACCGGCACCCGAAGCTGATCGAGGCCGCGCACGCGCAGCTCGACCGGCTCACGCTGACCAGCCGCGCGTTCATCCACGACCAGTTCGCCGACTTCTGCCGCGAGCTGGCCGCGCTCTGCGGCAAGGACCTGGTGCTGCCCATGAACACCGGCGCCGAGGCGGTGGAGACCGGCATCAAGGTCGCCCGCAAGTGGGGCTACCAGGTCAAGGGCGTGACCCCGGGCCAGGCCAACATCGTGGTCGCCGAGGGGAACTTCCACGGCCGGACCACCACCATCGTCAGCTTCTCCACCGACGAGGACGCCCGCGCCGACTTCGGGCCGTACACGCCGGGCTTCACCGTGGTCCCCTACGGCGACCTGGCCGCGCTGACCGCCGCGATCGACGAGAACACCGTGGCCGTGCTGCTCGAGCCGATCCAGGGCGAGCAGGGCGTCGTGGTGCCGCCGGAGGGCTACCTGCCCGGCGTGCGCGAGGTCTGCACCGAGCGGAACGTGCTCTTCATCGCCGACGAGATCCAGTCGGGCCTGGGCCGCACCGGCGCCACGTTCGCCTGCGAGCAGGAGGGCGTCGTCCCGGACATGTACCTGCTGGGCAAGGCGCTCGGCGGCGGCATCGTGCCGGTCTCGGCGGTCGCCGCGAACGCCGACGTGCTCGGGGTGCTCAAGCCGGGCCAGCACGGCTCGACCTTCGGCGGCAACCCGCTGGCCTGCGCGGTCGCCACCGAGGTGGTCCGGCTGCTGGCCACCGGCGAGTTCCAGCGCCGCTCGGCCGAGCTGGGCGAGCGGCTGCACGCCGGCCTGCGCGGCCTCGTCGGCAAGGGCCTGGTCGCGGTCCGGGGCCGGGGCCTCTGGGCCGGGCTGGACATCGACCCGGCGCTGATGACCGGCCGGGAGGCCTGCGAGCGGCTGATGGAGCGGGGCGTCCTGGCCAAGGACACCCACGGCTCGACCATCCGGCTCGCCCCGCCGCTGGTGATCACCGAGGAGGAGATCGACCACGCGGTGGCGCAGCTCACCGCCGTGCTGGCCGGCTGATCCACGTACGCGAAGAAGGGCGCCGGGACCGCGACGGTCCCGGCGCCCTTCCGCGTCCGGTCAGGGGCGCGGCAGCCGCATGGCCATGGTCGGCGCCTCGGCCATCACCGAGGTCGGGCTGAACTTCGCGTCGCTGGTCACCTCGTCGGCCCGGCCGATCTGCACGCCCGGGTAGAGCTCGAGGAGGTCGCCCTCGCCCAGCACCCGGGACTGCTGCGGGGCCAGCGCGATCCGGTCCGCCTCGGCCATCGAGCCGCCCGGCCGCACCCCCGAGCCGTTGGTGCTGGTGTCCGTCACGATCACCTCACCGACCCGCAGCTCGAACCGGACGTGGTTGCGGCTGATCCAGCGCCGCGCCTCGTCGTTGAGCCACTGGCCGAGCACCACTCCGCCGGTGGCCTCGGGCGCCCGCCCGACCAGCACCGGCTGGGTCTCGGTGAGCACGAACCGCCGCCGGACCAGCCCGCCGATCCGCACCGCCAGCACCGCGGTACGCGGCCGCGGCCCCGCGTCGCCGAGCCGGGCGCCGTGCCGGGGGCAGGTGGGCACGCCGTTGCGGAGCGTGGGTGGCGGCTGCCCGGCCGGGGCGCGGTCCACCCGCGCCAGGTCGGCGAAGGCGCCTCCGCCCCCACCGCCGCCGAACAGCGCGCAACCCGGCTCGGGGCAGCGCCACTGCCGGGCGAGCAGCTTCGCGCCGACCGGCGAGCGGCTGCCGACGGCCGGGCTCTGCCCGCCGCCGACGTGCGCGATGAAGACCGGGCCGCCGGCGCCGGGCACCGGCGCGAGCACCCGGCCGGCCTGGGCGAGCCACGGCCAGCGGCCGCCCAGCCCGTCGAACCGGACCCGGCTGAGCACCGGCAGGCCGAGCAGGTCGGCCACCTCCAGCATCCGTTCGCCGGGGTGGTCGAGCACCTCGACCAGGCCGTCGTCGGCCCAGCGCCGGACCACCATCCGCTCGTTGGAGGTCAGGTCCGCGTCGGAGAGCAGGGCCCGGTGCACGATCGCGTAGACCGGGACGCTGTCCTCCTCCATCTGCCGGGACAGCGCGTCGATCACCATGCCGAGCCGCAGCAGGCTGGCCGGCCGCCCGCCGTCCAGGTCCTGCCAGCGGATCACCTCGGCCAGGTCGACCACCGCCCGCGCCAGCGAGGGATCGGTGCAGACCCGACCCTCGATGGCGTCCAGCACCTTGCTGATCTCGAATCTCATGCCGCACTCCGGACGGTGTCGTCGATCCGCCGGGTCGGGGCCGGCCGCCCCGCCTCGGCTCGCACCGCCGTCGCGGTGAGCAGGTCTGCCATGCGACGACCCTACCGGCAGCGCCGGTCGGCGCAGCTCGACGCACGCCGGAAATCGACCCTCGCCGCTCGCCGGCGGCGGCTAGGCTGACCGCCGGCCGGCCGGGGACGGCCGCGCCGCCCACCCTTCGCTGAGGAGAGAAACCACCCATGAAGACACGACGGCTGGCGACCACGGGGGTCGCGCTCGTCACCGTCCTCGGTCTCGGCCTGACCGGATGCGGAAGCCGGACCGGCGCGGACGCGTCAGCCGACCGGGGCGCCGCCGCGGCGTCCGCGAGCCCGACGGCCGAGCCCGCCGCGGAGCTGACCGCCGCGATCCAGCGGCTCAACGAGCAGAGCATGCGGGTCAAGGTCAGCTCGTCGCTGCTCACCGCCGACGGCGTCGCCGACCCGACGGCGCGGACCATGGACGTCACGCTGAGCCTCGGCGAGCTGGGCGAGGTGCACAGCCTGGTCATCGGCGACGACGCCTACCTGAAGCTGAGCGGGATGCTCGGCAAGCAGCTGGGCGGGTCGAAGAAGTGGCTGCACATGGACGCCGGCGAGCTCTCCGGAGGCCAGCTCGGCCTCATGCCGGCCGACGACCCGGGCGGGGTGAAGAAACTGCTCTCGGCCGTGGTCGACGTGCGGCGCACCGGCGACCGGGCGTACGCGGGCACGCTCGACTACACCCGGACCGGCGCCGACCCGAAGTCGCTGGCGGCGGCCGGCGACAAGGCGAAGGCCGTCCCGTTCACCGCGACCGTGGACGAGCGGGGCCGGCTCACCGTCTTCGAGATGGACCTGGCCCCGATCAACCCGATGCTCGGCACGATGGCCGCCAGCTACAGCGACTTCGGCGCGCCGGTCCGGCTCAGCAAGCCAGCGGCGGGCGACACCGAGGAGGCCCCGGCGGAGCTCGCCCGGGCCTTCACCGGCGGTTCCTGACCGGGCGCCGGGCGGGGGCGGTCGCCGCCTCCGCCCGGCCCGGCCGGCTCAGCCCGCCCGCAGCGGGCGGCCAACCTCGTGCAGGTGCGCCAGCGCCTGCCGGTACGACTCGACCAGCCCGGTCTCCGCGTACGGGATGCCCTGCTCGGCGCAGTAGGCGCGGACGATCGGCCGGGCCCGCCGCAGGTTGGCCCGGGGCATGTTCGGGAACAGGTGGTGCTCGATCTGGTAGTTGAGCGCACCGAGCGCCACGTCGACGAACCGCCCGCCCCGGACGTTGCGCGAGGTGAGCACCTGCTTGCGGAGGAAGTCGAGGTCGTCCTCGGCGCTCGGCATCGGCATCCCCTTGTGGTTCGGGGCGAACGCGCAGCCCATGTAGAGCCCCCACAGCCCCTGATGCACGGCCGCGAAGAGCAGCGCCCGGCCGGGCGACATCACCGCGAACAGCAGGCTCAGGTAGCCGGCAGTGTGCGCGAGGAGCAGCAGTCCCTCCACCGCGCGGTGCCGGACCGGGGTGCGCCACCGGCCGTCCGGCTCGCGGCCGACCAACGCCCGCACGCTGGCCACGTGCAGCGCCAGTCCCTCCAGCAGCAGCAGCGGGAAGAACAGCCACGCCTGCCGCCGCGCCATCCACCGGCTCGCGCCCCGGGTCGCCGTCGCCTGCTCGTACGTCCAGACCAGCGCGCCCGCCCCGACGTCCGGGTCCTCGTCGGCGTGGTTCGGGTTGGCGTGGTGCCGGTTGTGCTTGTCCACCCACCAGCCGTAGCTCAGCCCGACCGCGAGGTTCCCGGCGACCAGGCCGGCGACCTCGCTCGGGCCGCGCCGGCGGAACATCTGCCGGTGGCCGGCGTCGTGCCCGAGGAACGCCACCTGGGTGGTGGCCACCGCCATGAGCGCCGCCAGCGGCAGCTGCCACCAGGAGTCGCCGACCGCCACCACCACGGCCCAGCCGGCCAGGTAGGCGCCCAGGGTGAGCGCGATCCGGGCCGCGTACCGGCCGGGCCGCCGGTCGAACAGTCCTGCGGCGGCGACCCGGCGGGACAGCCGCGCGTAGTCGCTGCCCCGCCGTGCCGCCGGCGCCGTCAACGTCGATGAGGTCATCCGATCCCCGCTCCCCGGTCGGTGCGTCGCGCGGGCAGCGCGACTCTGCGTAGCCGATTCTGCGCGGATCGACTGCGCTGGGTAATCCTGGAAACCCCCCAGCTCGGGGTGGTGCTATCCCTACCTCATCCCGCCCACCGCGGCCCGCAGCCGGGCCAGGTCCCGCCGGCGCCGCTCGTAGGTGGCGGCGAGGGTGATCAGCGCCAGGCCGCCCAGGCCCAGGTAGATCCAGCGGGGCAGCAGATCCCAGCCCCGGGCCAGCTCGTGCAGGGCCAGCGGGACCAGGGTCGCCGCGCCCAGCAGCACCGGTGCCTGCCAGCGCCGGGTCGCCCCGCCGAGCACCGCGCCGAGCGCCACCAGGCCGAGGGCCAGCCGGCGGGCCGGCTGCGGGTCCGGCGCGGCCAGCACCGAGAGCAGGCTGGGCAGCAGCGCCGCGCCGAGCCCCGGGCCGAGGGCCAGCCAGCTGTTCAGCCCCGGCCGGGAGCGCAGCGCCAGCAGGCCCGCGCCGAGGGCGAGTGCCGCGGCCGGCAGCGTGTACGCCTCCAGCACCGCCACCCCGCCGGCGGCCAGCAGCAGCCAGCCGCCGAGCAGTTCGCTGCCGCCCGCGACTGCGGCGAGGCGGCGCCGCCGGGCCGGCGTCTCGCCCCGGCGCAGCACCCGGACCGCCACGGCCACGCCCCAGAGCACGCAGACCGCCGCCGCGTGCCGCAGCGCGCCGCCGGTGAGCAGCAGCGCCAGCAGGGCCACGGCCTGCGCCGCCGCCTCCAGCGCCACCGTCCCCGCAGGGACCGGACCGGCCGCCTCAGCCGGCCGGGGCGGGCCGGCCGTCCGGGCGCGCAGCGCCGGCGCCGCGTGCAGGGTCACCGCCGCCACGGCCAGCACCGCGAACCCGGCGGTACGCAGCGGCAGCCCGCCGGCCAGCGCCGCGGTGACCGCGAAGCCGGTGGCCGCCGCGACGGCGCCCAGCCAACCGACCAGCCGGAACTCGGCCGGCCGACCGGCCGCCCCCGCCACGGCCGACGCGACGACCAGCACCCCGAGCCCGGCGAGGGTCCCGGCCCGGGTGGCGAAGAGGCCGCCCAGCCCGGGCGCGGCGAGGGCGACCCCCAGCGGCAGCAGGACCGGCAGCGCCGCCGGGCGCGGCCCGGCCAGCGCGGCCACCAGCAAGGCGGCCACCCCGGTCCCGAAGGCCAGGGCGGGCACCACCGGCCAGGGCGCGCCGGCCGCGGCCAGCAGCACCGGCAGGGCCGCCGCGCCGAACGGCAGCGCGGCCAGCGCGGGCAGCCACCAGCTCGGCGCCTCCGACGCCGCGCGGCGGCCCGGCACCGCCGCGAGCCGGGCGTACGCCGCCGCGGCAGTCCCGAGCAGCAGCAGGACCAGCCCGGCGCGGGCCGCCCCCGGCGCCGGCTCGACGGCGGGCACCCCGGACCAGGGCCGGACGGGCAGGTCCAGCAGCACCGCCAGCGCGATCGGGGTGGCGCCGCGCTGGCCGGCCTGGCGCTGCTCGCCGCCACCAGGTCGGACGCGGCCTGGACGGCGAGGCCGTGACGGTCTCGGATGAACCGATCATC